>JAUHZF010000005.1 GCA_030426145.1 Polyangia bacterium | reverse complement strand
GTCGTGGATTCGCTGCAGGTCCTATCCACGGATCGCCACAGCGTGACGATCCAGTTCACGACGACCAATCCGACGACGGCAGTCGTCGACTACGACCTCGACCAGTGGCCCAAGAGCGTCGTCGACGCGACCGCAAGCACGACGCACACGATGACGCTCGACCGCCTTCGGTCGGGGCTGAGCCACGACTACGAGATCACGGTCACCGATACCTCGATGGTGCCGCAGACCGGCATCACGCGAACCGTCAGCACCAACGCCTATGCCAACAGCGGTCTGCCCACGGGCTGGAGTGCCATGGACATCGGGCCGGTCGGTCTGGCGGGCTCCACCACGTACGACGCCATCGAAAACGGCGGCACCTTCGTCGTGAACGGTACGGGAACCGACGTCTTCTACAACCAGGACAGCTTCCAGTTCGCCCACTTCCCCATCTCGGGGGACTTCACCCTCACGCTGCGGGTCGAGGGCTACTACGGCTACATCCACATGTGGTCGAAGGCCATGACCATGTTCCGCGCCGACCTCACCGACGGCTCGGCCATGTTCAACCAGTCGATCAACTACGACGATCAGGACTACTTCTACTACCGACCCACCGCCGGCGCGCAGCACACCCTGGTGGGCTCGTCCTACTTCCAACCCTTCGCGCTGCCGGGTTCAGCCGTTTGGGCACGGCTCGTTCGTTCGGGCAACACCTTCACGTCGTACCACTCGATGGACGGTCAATCCTGGACGCAGGGCTCCACGGCGACCATCACCATGCCCGTGGCCGGCTACACCGGGTTCGGGGTTTGTGGGAAGAACAACGCCTACCTCTCCGAGATCGTCTACTCCCACGTGTCGATCACCCAGCCTTGACGACCGTCTCGCATGGCGACGCTGGGCGGGTTATACGTCGCCCTACCATCATGCGCCTCCGGTCCGTCATCTCGATCGCCATCTTCACCGCCGCCTCGACGTTCGCCGCTTGTGGCGGCTCGGACAGCGAGCCCAATACGTCGTCGACCGACGGAACTGGAGCCGGCTCGAGCACGGGGACCGGACAGACCAGCCAGGGCTCCGGCGCGAGCACGGGCGAGACGACGGGATCCGGCGGTCAGCCCGTCGTCGGCCCCCTCGGAGACAACTTCGACGGCTCTGGCCCGCTCGTCGACTACGTGACGAACAACGCGAGCGCTCTGCCCGACGTCGCGCGGGTCGACGGCCGTTACCGCGCCAACCTGCTCGACAACACGGACGACAGGACGCTCCACTTCAACGGAGCCCAGGGGCGCCTCGACGCCAAGGCCGTCACCTTCCCCTTCGAGGTCATCGCGCGCAACGTGGGTATCGGGACCCAGGCCGACTCGCAGTCGCCGCCTCCGCCCTCGGGAGAGCCGTACATCTTCGCCGGCATCCAGGTGCACGTGCAGAACCTCGACGAGCCGACGTCCGCGCACGTCGTCGTCGGACACCGCGGTCCGACGGCCTTCACGGTCGAAGGCAAGAACACCGTGAACGGCAACTCGCAACAGAACGACGCGGGCGCCAACGTGGCCCCCAACGGGCGCGCCGATCTGAGGATCGTCGGTAACGGCGACCGAACCTTGACCGTCTACTGGCAGACCCCCAACCCGAGCCCGGGGAGCCAGGCCGACGATTGGACCCCCTACAACGGGAACGGCACCCTACCGGGCACCGCGCCCGCCTTCGGGGACACGGTCTACGTCGGTCTCATCACCTACGCCTTCGGCTTCGGCGGCGTGCCCTTCGTGGGCACCTGCGACGCCATCGAAGGCGGCCCGCTCTGACGACAATCAAGTGAGCTGGACCGTTCGCGACAAGACGTGCCTCATCACGGGCGCCAACACCGGCATCGGCAAGGAGACGGCGCTCGCCCTCGCCAGCCGGGGGGCGAAGATCGTGATGGCCTGCCGCGACCGCGGGCGCGGCGAGGCCGCCCGACGTGAGATCAGCGCGGCCGGCGCTCACCGCGCCGAGCTGCTCATCGCCGATCTCGCCGACCTCGAACAGGTCCGCCGCCTCGCCGACGAGGTATTGGACCGCTACCCCAGCCTGCCGTTGGTCATCAGCAACGCCGGCGTGGTGATGCCTCAGCGCACCACTTCGGTCGACGGCTACGAGGCGACGTTTGCCATCAATCACCTCGCCCCGTTTCTGCTCATCAACCGACTCCGCGAGCGGATCGAGGCATCGGCCCCGGCGCGCATCGTCGTGGTCGCTTCGCAGGTCGAGGCCGCGGGCGTCATCGCCTTCGACGACCTGATGACCGAGCGGAACTACCAGCCCCTCGTCGCCTACCGCCAGAGCAAGCTCGCCAACGTGCTGTTCACCTACGAGCTGGCGCGGCGCCTCAAAGACACGGATGTGACGGTCAACTGCCTCCACCCTGGCGTCATCGCCACCCAGCTCCTCAGCGATTACAACGGCCGCCCCCGCGCCCTCGGCATGCTCCAACGATTGAGCCACCCGGGCCCGAAGATCGGCGCAAAGACCAGCATCCGCCTCGCGACCGATCCCGAGCTGAGTGCAATGAGCGGCCGCTACTTCCGCCCCGAAGGCGAAGCCCAGAGCAGCAAAGCCTCCTACGACGAGGACCTCGCGGCGAAGCTGTGGAAGAAGAGCGCAGAGCTCTGCGGACTTTCGGAGGCGTCGTGAACCCGTTCTTCTTTGGCAGCTCCGAGGACCCGCTGTTCGGGGCCTACCATCCGCCCGGTGATCAACGCGGGAAGAACCGCGGGGTGGTGATCTGCAATCCGTTCGGAGATGAAGCCATCAAGGCCCACCGGGCGCTGCGACAGCTCGCGATGACCCTGGCCGAGGCGCGCGTGCACGCGCTTCGCTTCGACTACTACGGAACCGGCGACTCGAGCGGCGATGGCGAAGAGGGTCGCCTCGCGCGCTGGTGCGACGACATCGGCGACGCGGCGGACGAGCTCAGGGACACGAGCGGCGTGGCCAAGGTGTCGTTTGCGGGCCTCCGCCTCGGGGCGAGCCTGGCGCTTCGGGCCGCGAGCGGCCGGCGCGACCTCGACCGGGTCGCGCTGTGGGACCCCGTCGTCGACGGCCGCGCCTACCTCGCCGATCTGCAGCGCTTCCACGAGGCCTACCTCGAGGCGGAGTTCACGCCGCTCGGGCCGCACATCGAGACGGCGGAGTTCACGCCTCACGAGCTGATGGGATTCCCGGTCCCGCCCGAGCTCCGCGCCGAACTCGAAGCCCTCGACCTCACGACCGAAGAAGTCACCAAGGTCCGGCGCGTGACCATCGTCGCTTCCACCAAAGACCCCCGCTACGACGCGCTGGCCGCGCACCTGTCGGAACAGGGTGCCGACGTCACCATCGAGCACGTACCGGTCGGTGTGAACTGGAACTCGGACGAGACGATGGAGTCCTCGCTGGTGCCGACGGAAGCCATCGACGCCATCGCCGGGAGCCTCATCCCCTGAACCATGAGCCCAACCACGAAACACAAGGCCCTGCTCCTCGGCGAGCACGAGACCATGGTGGGAATCGTCACCGAGCCCGCCAGCGTGGATCCGAGTCGTCCGATTTTCCTGGTGCTCAACGCCGGCATCATCCACCGCATCGGCGCCCATCGAAACGCGGTCAACATCGCGCGCGAGCTCGTGCGCGCGGGCTTCGTCGTGATCCGCGTCGACCTCAGTGGGATCGGTGACAGCCCGCGCAGACGTGACGCGCTCGACTTCAACGCCTCGGCAGTGGCCGACGTCGTCGAGCTGATGGACCACCTCGGCCGACTCTACGAGACCAACCGCTTCGTCGCCCTCGGCCTCTGCTCGGGCGCCGACAACGCCTTCCAGAGCGCGGTCCGCGACGAGCGCCTCGTGGGCGCGGTCCTGCTCGACGGCTATGCCTACCCGACCCGCCCGTTCCGCCTGCGCGACATCGCGACCCGTATCCAGGCCCAAGGCAGCGTCGCGAACGTCGCAAAGAAGGTGGCGGGCAAGGTCGTCGACCGCGCCATCGGCCTCGGTCAAGCCCGCCTCCCCCAGGTCTTCGGCGAGCCTCCGCCCCCCGAAGCCGAGGGGGAGAAACCTCCTCCCGCCGTGCCCGACTACGTGCGCGAGTTTCCGCCGCGGGACGACGTGGCCAGACAGCTCCAGCAGCTGGTCGACCGCGACTTCCGCATGCTCTGGCTCTACACCGGCGGCGTGGGCCGCTACTTCAACTACGAGGGACAGTTCCGCGACAGCTTCCCCGACGTCGACTTCCGCGACGCCCTCGACGTGGTGCACGTGCCCGAGAGCAACCACACCGCCACGCCGCTCGCGAGTCAGCGGCGGATCCGCGGCGCCATCGCCGACTGGGCGCGACGCCGCTTCTGAGCGCACCTCGACGACCGGATCGTCGTCAGCTCAGGATCCGCTTCTTCACCTTGTCGAGGAGCCAGCCGCCCACGCCCTTGGGCTTTTCCTCGCGAGGTTGCTCCTCGCGGGGCGCGGGCTGGGCGCGATCGTCGGCCTTCGGCGTGGGCTCGGCCACGGCAACCTCGGCGGGCTTCTCCTCCGGCTCCGCCTCCGTCGGCGCACCGTTCGGCAGCTCGGCCGCGAGCTGCGTGAGGTTCTGAAAGACCATCGAGCGAGGGTTCAGACGGTAGCCGGTGGCGTTCTCGATCTTGTAGGTGACCTGAGCCGACAGGAGCGAGTGGCCACCGAGGTCGAAGAAATTGTCGTACAGAGAAACGTCTCGCTCGAGGTGAAGGACTTCCTTCCACACCTTGGCGACGAGCTTCTCCGACGCCGTCTCGGCCGGGGCGAACTCGGGTGTCAGGTGGCCGCCCTGCTTGAGGGGATCGGGGAGGGCGCGACGGTTGACCTTGTTGTTCGCGGTGAGCGGGAGGTCATCCATCTCCACGAAGAGGTGCGGGATCATGTAGTCCGGCAGCGAGTCGCGAAGGAACTTGCGGAGCTCGCTCGGGGTGAGACGCTTGCCCTCCTCGTAGACGATGTAGGCCGCCAGCCGCTTGTCGGCACCGCCGCCACTGTCCCAGACGATGACCACCGGCTGCTTCACGTCCGGGTGTTTCTCGAGGGCGGACTCGATCTCGCCCAATTCGATGCGGTAGCCGCGGACCTTCACCTGGTTGTCGAGGCGATTCAGGTAGCGCACGCTCCCGTCGGGCAGCTGCTTGACGAGATCGCCGGTGCGGTAAAGGCGTCCCTCTCCGAAGGGACTCTGCACGAAGCGATCGGCGGTGAGCTCGGGACGCTCGTGGTAGCCCCGCGCCAAACCGTCGCCCCCGATGAGCAGCTCGCCCGCCACGCCAGGGGGCACCAGCTGCAGGTTCCGGTCGACGATGAACAGCTGGGTATTGGCGATGGGTTTGCCGATCGGCACGTGGTCGGGATCGGTGATCTGGGCGCAGGTCGACCAGATGGTGGTCTCCGTGGGCCCGTACATGTTCCAGACCTCGTCGGCGCGGGCGATGAGCTCGCGTGCGAGCCCGGCAGGCCAGGCTTCACCGCCGCAGAGCACCTTCTTCAGGCCGCCCCCGTCGTGGGTGAGGGGCCCTTCCCACCCCGCCTCCATCATCAAGCGCCAGGTCGCGGGTGTGGCCTGCATGATCGTCGCCTTCGCTTCGACGACGAGGTCGAGCAGGCTCTGGCCGTCGACCACTTGCTCGTGGGTGGCGACGCAGACCGCCGCGCCATGGGTGAGGGGCAGCATCAGCTCCAGCACGGAGATGTCGAACGAGAGCGTCGTCACCGCGAGCATGACGTCGTCGCGGTCGATGCCGGGGGTCTTCGCCATCGACGACAGGAAGTTCACCACCGCGCGGTGCGGGATCTGCACGCCCTTCGGCTTGCCGGTCGAGCCGGAGGTGTAAATCATGTAGGCAAGGTTGTCGGCGGTGGTGCCGTCGGCGGAGACCGCGTCGGTGGGGCGCGCAGCGAGGGTCTCGTCGTCATCGAGACAGACCACCTTCGCCGCGGTGTCGGCGAGGTCGTCGGCGAGCTCGCGCTGGGTCAGCAGAATGGGCGCTTTCGAGTCCTCGATCATGTACGCGACGCGATCGGCGGGGAACAACGGGTCGAGGGGCAGGTAGGCCGCCCCCGACTTCATCGCACCGATCATGCCGACGAGCATGTCGGCGCCGCGCTCCGTGCACACGCCGACCATGGTGTCGGGACCGACGCCGATCTCCTGGAGGAGATGGGCCACCTGGTTGCTCCGCTCATCGAGCTGGCGGTAGGTGAGGCGGTCTTCGCCCGCGATGACCGCGGTGGCGTCCGGGCGCTCTGACGCCTGCCGCGCAACGAGCTCGTGCAGGCAGGCATCCCGGGGGTAGTCGACCGCGGTGGCGTTGGCGGCGAGCAGCTCCTGTCGCTGCGCGTCGGTGAGCAAGGGCACCTCGGCGATGGGGCGCTCGGGGTCGGCCGCGAGCTCGCGCAAGAAGACCAGGAAGTGGGTGACCAGACGCTCGGCGGTGCTGTCGTCGAAGAGATCCGTCGAGTACTCGAAGAAGCACTGCATCCCTTCGCTGAGCTCTTGCATCTCGAGCAGCAGATCGAACTTGCTGGTCGCGCTGTGCACGTCGATGCCGCCGATGGAGACCCCGGGGAGGCTCAGGGCGGACTCGGGCGCCTGCTGATGCGCGAACATCACCTGGAACACCGGGTTGTCGCCGAGGGTTCGGTCTGGGTTCACCGCTTCGATGACGAGCTCGAGCGGAACCTCTTGGTGGGCCAGAACACCGAGCACCCGCTCGCGGGCCTTGCCGAGGACCTGGCGGAAGCTCGGACCGCCCCCGAGATCGCTGCGGAAGACCACGGTGTTGGTGTAGAAGCCAATCCCTTCCCGGATCTCCTCGCGGTCGCGGTTGGCGATGGGCGAGCCGATGAGCACGTCGGTCTCTCCCGTGATCCGCGACAAAAACGCGGCGAAGGCGCTCATCAACGTCATGAAGAGCGAGGCCTTCTCCGCCTTGGCGAGGGCGCGCATCTGCTCCGTCTCCTCGGCGGTGAGGTTGAAGCGCTGCAGCTTGCCCTTCAGGCTGGGCTCTTGGGGCCGGTTGTGGTCGAAGGGCAGCGCGAGCTGAGGGAGCTCTCCGCTCAGGTATTCTTTCCAGAAGTCGAGCTCGCCCTCGAGCACCTCGCCGGACTCGAAGGTCTCCTGCTGCCAGATGGCGTAGTCGGCATACTGGATCTCCTGCTCCCCGAGCGGCGACGACTTGCCCGCTCGGAAGGCGGCGTAGAGCTGGCTCAGCTCGTTGAAGAGCAGGGCCAGCGACCAGCCATCACAGATGATGTGGTGGACGTTGAGAAAGAGGACGTGATCGTCGGGACCGAGGCCGAAGAGCGACGCGCGGATGAGCGGGCCCTCCTCGAGGGAGAAGCCGGTTCGGGCCGCCTCCTCGCACCGCGCGGTCGCCACCGCCGCCGGGTCGTCTTCTCCGCTCAGATCGACGACGTCGACCTCGAAGTTCACCGTCTCCCGTACGACCTGGAGCGGCGTGCCCTCCTCCGACTCGAAGGTGGTGCGTAGCGACTCGTGGCGCGCCACGATCGTGTGCAGCGTCTTCTTCAACGCCTCGACGTCGAGCTCTCCCTTCAGGCGAAACGCCTGGGGGATGTTGTAGACGGCGGTGCCGCTCTCGATCTGGTCGAGGTACCAGAGCCTCCGCTGCGCGTAGGAGGCCGGGAATGCAAAGACTTCGCCTGAATCGGTCACTGGGATGCCCTCTGAAGTGAGCGGGTGCGCGCCTGGCGCCGGGTGGCGCCGAGATGAGCCCACGATAGGGGCTCAGCGCTTTCGTCGGTAGGCGTCGCGCGAGACGCGTTTGAGCTTGGGCCCTTTGGCTTCGCCGCCGGCGCGGGCCTTTTCGACTTCTTCGGCGATGCCGGCCACGGTGCGCTTCTCGAAGAGTTTGCGCAGCGAGATCTCGGCGTCGACCTTTTTCCGCACGCGCGAGACGAGCTGCGTGAGCAGCAGCGAGTGACCGCCGAGATCGAAGAAATCGTCGTGAATGCCGATCCCTTCGATGCCGAGTAGCTCCTCCCACACCTTGACGATGGTCTTGTGGAGGTCGGTCTCGGGCTCGACGTAGGCGGTGGCGAGCGCCGGGCGCGTGACCTTCATGGCGCCGCCTTCGTCTTCTTCCCCGTCGCGCTCCCAGGGCTCGCTCGCGCGGGTCGACTCGATGAGGGCATCGAGGTCTTGCGAGGAGACGATGATCTGGGAGGTCATCGGGGCGGCGAGGACGCGGTCGAGCGCCCCCATGCCTTCGTCGGGGGCGATACCCTGCTCGAGGCCGAGCTCGAGGATGGGGTTGGCCGTGCCGGACCGATTGTCGGATGGACCGCTGGCGTCATCCGGGCGGGCCTCGACGGAGGAGGCGGTCGCGGCGGAGGCGATCTCGTTCATCACCGCCCGATCCTCCACGCGCCGCATGACGAACTCCTGGATGTCGACCAGTGCCCGTCCCGCCGCGTCGTAGACGGTGACGTCGTACACGGCGAGCTCTTCCGACGACTCCTTCAGCCGCACGTGGCTCTTGACCGTCCGGGGCAAGGGCGCGAGCGCCGTGAGCTTGCCGTAGGACATGGGCACGTAGAAGTGGGTGTCCGGCGCGTAGCCCGCGACGAGGGCCTGGGCACCGGCGGTGGCGAAGTCCATCAGCGCCGGATGCAGCGCGTAATCCGCCGTGTCGTCGCCAAAAGCTTCGGGCAGCTCGAGCGAGATGAGCGCCTCGCCGTCACCGAAGTCGACGTGCTTCCGGTTGTTCCAGCGCGGGCCGAAGTCGAGATGCTCGTCGGCAGCCGAGGTGTAGGTCTCGCGGTGTTTGGTGCAGCGCGCCGCGATCGCCGCGAGGTCGGCGTCGGCCAGGGATGGGGGATCGGTGTCCGCGACGCGTCCCATCGCGTGCAGGGTTCCCGGCCCCTTGATCTGGAGGTCCCAGCCGTCGCCGTCGCGATCGAGCACGACCTCGAGCACGCGGGTCTCGCCGGCCCGGACGACGAAGGGCGCCTGGAACTGCAGGTCGGAGATCACGATGGCGCGCCCCTCGGGTGCGGTCTCGGCCAGAGCTGCACGCGCGAGCTCGAGGTAGCCGGTCCCGGGGATGAGTGCCTCGCCGCCTTTGATGCGGTGCTCGTCGAGAACCCAATGCGTGTCGGCACGAAGATCCGAGGCGTAGACGCGCTGCTTGGCGGTATCGCGAATGCAGCGATCGAGCAGCGGATGTTTGGCCTCGCGCTCGGCCGCGCCAGCCCCGCCGACGCCGAGCTCCCGCGCGAGCTCGGCCGCCATGCCGACCCGCTGCCACGCGTTCCAGTTCACGGCCACGCAGAAGAGGCCGTCGCGTTCGGTCTTGGCGTGGGCGAAAGCGTCGAGGAAGGCGTTGGCCGCCGCGTAGTCCACCTGGCCCGTGAGGCCCGTGAGTGAGCTGACCGAGCTGTAGAGGACCATGAAGTCGAGCGCGATCCCCTCGAGGGCAGCCTCGAGGGCGAGGGTCCCCTTCACCTTGGGGGCGAGGACCGCCGCGGCAGCGGCCGCGTCCTTGAGCTGGATGATGCCGTCGTCGAGCACGCCGGCGGTGTGGTAGACGCCGTGGATCGTGCCGAAGCGCTCCTTGGCCTCGGCCGCCACCCGCTTCATGTCCTCGATCGACGTGGTGTCCGCGACGGCCAGCATGACCTCCGTGGCCTGCTCCTCGAGCGCCTGCACCTGCTTGATGCGCCGCCGGATCTTGGGGTCGCTCTGCGCGTCGTCGACGTAGCTCGCCCAGCGGCTCCGCTCGGGTAGCGCCGTCCTCCCCACCAGGATGAGCTTGGCCTTGCGCGTGCTCGCGAGGTGCTCAGCCAGGGCGAGCCCGAGGCCGCCCAAGCCGCCCGTGATGAGGTACACGCCACCATCGCGCAACCGCGTGGTCTCGGGGGTGGGCTGCTCGAGCTTGCACGGTTGAAAGCGCTGCACGAACCGCTCGTGTCCGCGGTAGGCCACCACATGATCCGACGACGGCCGGGTCATCTCCTGACCGATGCGCTCGTAGAGCAAGGCCTGCCGCCACGAGCCGGGGGACGGTAGCTCGATGTCGATGGAACGCGCCGTCACCTCGGCGATCTCCTGCATCATCACCTTGGTCGGCCCGAAGACCGTCGCCCGCTCGGGGCAGTGCACCGCACCCGCCGCCACGGGCTGCAGGTTGTTGGTGACGACGCCCACCGTGACCCGGTCGCTCAGCCCCGCTTTGCCCATGGCCTGAGCGAGGAAGAGCATGCTGTAGAAGCCGCGCGCCTGCGCCTCGTCGTGGGCCGCGAGGCCGCTCGGCGCGTCCACGGGGACGAGGCTCCAAAGGTGGAGAATGCGCGCCGGCACGAGCGACCGGCTCTCGAGGGCTTCCCACAGGGCGTCGTAATCCTCGGCGCCGTCGGGACGCAGGAGGTAGCCGTCGTCACCGTCGGCGGTCATCGCCCCGTCGTGCGCCTTCACGGTGAGCACGCGCTTGCCTTGCTCACGCAGACCCGCCACGAGCCCGTCGCCGAAGCCCGTGTCGTCGAGGAACACCAGCCACGCCCCGTCCTGGGACGCTTCACCCTCGTCGGACGGCGCCTCTGAGGGGAGGAGTTGGCGATGCCATGACGGCTGGTAGAACCAATCGGCGACGTCGAGCTTCTTGCGGAGGCTGCGCGTCGTGGGGGCGGCTTGGGTCTTGCCCGGCTCGACCCAGTAGCGCTGGTGATCCCAGGCGTAGGTGGGCAGCTCGACCCGCCGACGCTGCTCGCCCTCGTAGAAGGCCTCGAAGTCGACCTTCGCCCCGCACAGCCAGAGTCGACCGAGCACGCCGAGAAGGAAGATGGTGTCTTTCACCTCCTCGGAGGGATGGCGCAGCGAGTTGAACACCGGACGTCCCACCCCCGCCGCGGGGTGCGCCTTGGCGAGACTGGTGAGGGTGCGGCCCGGCGCGACCTCGAGCATCACGCGGTTCTCGTCGGCGAGGGCCTCCTGCAGGTTGTCACTGAAGCGGACCGTCTGCCGCAGGTGCTTCACCCAGTAGTCGGGGTCGGTCGCCTGCTTCGCGGTCATCCAGGTGCCGGTGACGTTGCTCATCAGCGGCATGGTGGGCGCCTGCAGGTCGATGGTCTTGGTGTAGGCCCCGAACTCCTCCAGGATCGGGTCGAGCATGCGCGAGTGCGCCGCGACCTGGATCCGGATCCGCCGGACGTCGACCTCCTCCGCGGTGAGCTCCTTCTCGAGCGCGTCGATCGCGGCCACGGGTCCCGAGGCCACCGACGCATTGGGGCCGTTGATGACGGCGATGTCGAGCGCGTCGCTCATGCGCGCACGCAGCGCCTCGGCCGGCATCGGCACGCTGAGCATCGCGCCCTGCTCGAGCTTCTCGAAGAGCTGGCCGCGCAACAGCACCAGACCGAGCCCTTCCTCCATGGTGAACACGCCGGCGAGGCAAGCCGCGACGTACTCGCCCATGCTGTGGCCCAGCAGGCCGGTCGGCTCGACGCCCCACGACATGTAGAGCTTGGCGAGCGCGTACTCGGTGATGAAGAGCGAGGGCAGCGAGCGGCTCCCCCGCTGCAGCTCGGCCGCGGCCTTCTCCTCATCCCCTTCGGCGGGGAAGAGCAGCGGCTTCAGGTCGAAGTCGACCTTCTTCTTCAGCGCCGCGAGGCCCCGGTCGACCTCTTCGCGGTAGACCGCCTCCTGCGCGTAGAGGTCGCGTCCCATGTTCGGGTACTGCGCGCCGCCGCCGGGGAAGAGGAAACATACGCTGCGCTCCTTGGCCGGCTGGGTGAAGACGCGCGTGGGGTCTTTGCCCTCGAGCGCTTCGACCGCGTCGTCGATGTCGCGGGCCAGGACCATGCGCCGATGACCGAAGGGCCGGCGACGTGCGGCGAGGGTATAGGCCACGTCGGCGAAGCCCAGCTCCGAGTGCTCCTTCAGGTGAGCGACGAGCCGATCGGTCGCGCGGTCGACGCCCTCCGCGCTCCCCGCGCTGAGCAGCAGCAGCTGCTCGGGACGCGTCGCCCCGCTGGGCTTCTCGGTCCCCTCGGGGGTCTCCTCCACGATCATGAAGGCGTTGGTGCCGCCCACGCCCAACGAGTTGATCGCCGCCCGACGAGGGCCGTCGGACGTCCATGGCTGAAGGGACGCGTTGACGTAGAAGGGGCTCTTCTCGAAGTCGATCTGAGGGTTCGGGGCCGTGAAGTGCAGACTTGGGGGGAGCTGCCGGTGTTCGAGGGCCTTGACCGTCTTGATCAGGCTCGCGACGCCAGCCGCGGTGTCGAGATGGCCGATGTTCGTCTTCACCGAGCCGATGCCGCAGAAGTTGGTGTCGTCCGTTCCCTCGCGGAAGGCCTGGGTCAACGCCGTGATTTCGATCGGATCGCCTACCGGGGTCCCCGTGCCGTGGCACTCGACGTAGCTCACGGTCCGCGGGTCGACATCGGCGAGCGTGAGCGCTTCGGCCATACAAGCGGTCTGGCCTTCGACGCTCGGCGCGAGGTACCCAACCTTGTCCGCGCCGTCGTTGTTCACCGCGGAGCCGCGGATCACCGCATGGATGATGTCGCCGTCCTCGACGGCGTCGGCATAACGACGAAGCACCACAATCCCCGCTCCGCTACCGAAGAGCGTGCCCTTGCTCTGCGCGTCGAAGGCGCGGCAGTGCCCATCCGGACTGAGGATCTCCCCCTCCTGGTAGAGATAGCCGCGGCGATGCGGCATCTCGATCGTCACGCCCCCGGCCAGCGCGAGATCGCACTCGCCGTTGAGGAGGCTCTGACAGGCCACGTGGGTCGCCACGAGCGAGGTGGAGCAGGCAGTCTGGATGTTGATGCTCGGGCCGGTGAGCTTGAGGCAGTAGGAGATCCGGGTGGCGAGGAAGTCCTTGTCGTTGCCCGTGTGCCGCAACAGGAAGAAGCCCACACTATCCAGCAGCGCCGGGTTGGTGAGCAGGTTGTAGGGCATGTAGGCGTTGTGCCCCGAACCGGCGAAGACGCCGATCGATCCCGTGAATCGCTCCGGATCGATGCCCGCGTTCTCGAAGGCCTCCCAGGCGCACTCGAGCAGGTGCCGGTGCTGGGGGTCCATGATCATGGCGTCGCGCGGGCTGAAGCCGAAGAAGCCCGCGTCGAACTCCTCCATGTGGTCCAGGGCGCCGCCGACGGGCACGTAGTTGGGCAGGCTTGCGCGGCTGGGATCCTCCCCCGCCGCGTCGAGCTCTTCGCGCGTGAAGCGGGTCAGGCACTCCACGCCATCGCGCACGTTGCGCCAGTAGGTGTCGATATTGGGGCTCTTCGGAAAGCGCCCGGCCATGCCGACGATCGCGATCGCCGACCCGTCGTCGAAACTTGGTTCGGTCATGGGAGTGTTTGCGGTCAACGGCGGCGGCGGTCACGGAGCTTCTGGCGTCGCGCCATCGCTTCCTTACGGGCGGCCGCGCGGTCCTTGCCCTGCTCGGTGCCGCTGCCTCCTCCGTCGGATTGGATGAAGCCGACGAGGGTGCGGATGGTGGGGAACCGGAACAGGTCGGTCAGGCCGAGCTCGGCCTCGAGCTTGTCTTTGAGGAGTCGATGGACTTGCACCGTCAGCAGCGAGTGGCCCCCGAGGTCGAAGAAGTTGTCGTCCATGCCGACCTTCTTCACGTTCAGGACCTCACGCCACACGCTGGCGATCGACTCTTCGAGCTCGCCGTCCGGCTGGACGTACTCCGCCTTGCCCGCGACCTCGGCCTGCTCGGGCGCCGGAAGCGCCTTGCGATCGACCTTGCGGTTGGGCGTGAGAGGGAAGCGGTCGAGCACCACGAACGACTGCGGAACCATGTAGCTCGGCAGCTGCTCGGCGATGGCGCCGCGTAGTACCCCGGTGTCGAAGTCGCGGTCGGCCACCAGGTAGGCGACGAGACGCTTGTCGCCGGGCACGTCCTCGCGGGCCACGACGACGGCTTCGCGTACGCCCTCGCACGCGGCGAGGAACGCCTCGATCTCGCCGAGCTCGATGCGGTAGCCACGGATCTTCACCTGGAAGTCCACGCGACCGAGGAACTCGAGGATGCCGTTCTCACCGAAACGCGCGAGGTCGCCGGTGCGGTACATGCGCCCGCTTTCTCGGAACGGGTCGTCGCGGAAGCGCTCGGCGGTGAGCTCGGGGCGCTCGTAGTAGCCACGGACCACGCCCTCACCACCGATCCAGAGCTCGCCGGCGACCCCGTCGGGGAGCGGTTGCTGGTTGCGGTCGAGCACGTAGACCTGGGTATTGGCGATGGGCCGGCCGATGGGGATGCTCTCCTCCTGCCCCGTGACCGGGTAGGTGGAGGACCAGATGGTCGTCTCCGTCGGGCCGTACATGTTGATGATGGTCGCCTTCGGCGCCGCCGCACGCAGGTCCTTGCCGAGCGCAGCGGGGAAGGCCTCGCCCCCGACCAGCACCGTGCCCACCGCTGCGATCGCGGCGCGGCTCTCGTCACCGGCCAAGATCATGGTCATCTGCGAGGGCGTGCACTGCATGTGCGTCACCCCATGGCGCTCGACCTGGGCGGCGAAGGAATAGTCTTGCTGCTCGGCCTGCGGGGCCCCGACGAGCTGCTTGAGCTCGTTGAGGTAGCTCAGGTGAGCGAGGACCTTGGCCGAGGGGACGCCATAGTCGAGGAGGCACCCGATCTCGTCGATGTCGATGCCCTTGAGGCTATCGACGAACTCGAGGCAGCGCGCAGGCGAACCAAAGAGACCGCTCGTCTTGTAGTAGCGCTCGAACGAGTGCTCGAGCAGCGCGTCCATCTCCTCCTCGTTGAGCTCCTTCTCTTCGAAGATCTGCTCTGGGGTCTTGCCGGTCGCGTCGGCCTGCTGCTTGAAGGTGGGGAAGCTCCAGGCCGCTTGCTTGATGAGGTTGAGCGAGCTCTTGAGGTACTGCTTCATCGGCTCGCGAACGGTGTCCTTCACCTCCGCCTCGTCCGGCCCGATGAACGTATGGAGCATGAGGGTCACGCGCCCTCGCCCCTCGTGGCCCGCCTTCTTGCGCGCTTCGCGGTAGATCTCGATCTTGCCCTTCAGCTCTTCAGCGCTCTGGCCGAGCAGGTGCGTGAGCAGGTTGGCCCCACTGGTCCCGGCGGCCTCGAAGGTCTGCGGGTTGCCGGCCGCGGTGAGCCAGAACGGAAGCTCCTTCTGCACCGGGCGCGGGAGGGTGGTGACCTCGATCTCCTTGCCGAGGGGCGAGGTGGCCTTGAAGGTCTCGCCGCGCCACAGCGCCCGCACCGTCTCGATGTCCTCGAGCATGTGCTTCTTGCGGTCCTGGAAGCGCTCCGGCTTGTAGATGATGAAGTCGTTGGGCTGCCAACCGGACGCGAACGAGATCCCCACGCGCCCCTGGGAGAGGTTGTCGACGAGCGACCACTCCTCGGCGATGCGGATGGGGTGGTGCAGCGGGATGACGACCGACGCGGCACGAATGTGGATGTTCTCGGTGATCGTCGCGATGGCGGCGCCGGCCACGGAGGGGTTCGGGTAGAGACCGCCGAAGGCGTGGAAGTGGCGCTCCGGGGTCCAGACCGCCTCGAAGCCGTTCGCGTCGCCGAACTTCGCGCCTTCGATAAGCAGCTTGTACTTGTCCGCGGAGGACGCGTTCTCGCCCTCGTCGCTCGCGAAGTACATCAGGCTGAAGGTGATCGACTTGTCGCCGTGCAGCTGCTGGCTGCGCGCGTGTGCCGCCTCGTCGGCCTTGTCGGTGTGGAGCACGACCTTGAAGCCGCGCGCGAGGGTCCAGAACAGCTCCAAGACCGAGATGTCGAACGATAGGCTGGTCAGCGCGAGCCAAACGCCCGGTGCATCGCCCTCGGCGTAGCCGATCCGCTCGTCCATGCCGGTGAAGAAGTTCACCGCGTTGCGGTGCTCGACCATCACCCCCTTGGGTCGGCCCGTCGAGCCGGAGGTGTAGATGCAGTAGGCGAGGTTGTCCGCCTTCGCGAGCGGCGCCAGGTTGCCGGGATCGCCCTGGGCGATCTTCGGCCAGTCGGCGTCGACGAGCACGGTCTTGCCGTCGTGTTGCGGGAGGTGAGGCGCGAGCCGCCGCTGGGTGACGAGCACCGGCACCTTGGAGTCCTCGATCATGAGGGCGAGGCGCTCCTTGGGGTAGCTCGGATCCATCGGCACGTAGGCGCCCCCGGCCTTCATGACGGCGAGGGCGGTCACGAGCATCTCGGTCGAGCGCTCGACACACACACCAACGAGCACGTCGGGGCCCACCCCGAGCTCGCGCAGGTGACGGGCGAGCTGGTTGCTGCGGCCGTTCAGCTCGCGGTAGGTCAGCTCTTCTTCGAGGTAGGCCAGGGCGGGCGCGTCGGGACGCTCTTCCGCACGAGCCTCGAAGAGGCGATGGATGCATGCGTCGCGCGGGTAGTCCGCGGCGGTGGCGTTGAGATCGACCAGCAAGCGCTTGCGCTCGGCATCGGGCAAGAGCGGAAGCTCGGCCAGCGAGGTATCACCATCGGCGAGGCCCGCTTCGAGCAGGGTCGCGAGCTGCCCCTGCATCGTCGCAATGTCCTCGGAGCGGTAGACGCTGGCGTCGAAGCGCCAGGACAACGCACTGCCGTCGCTCGCGATGACGAGCGCCAGCTCGGTACCCTTGGGCGCTTCGTAGGCGTCGAGGTCTGCGGTGACCGCGACCACGACCCGCCGCGTCTCACGCGTGAGCGAAGATGCGCGAGCGGCCAGGCTCGGCCGACGCAGGACGACATCCCGCGCGTAGGTCTGACGCTTGCGAATCCGCGCGAGCTCCTTCCCCATCGCGTCACGGAACGCGTTGAAGCCTGCGCCGCGCTGGGGCTCGATGCGGAGCGGGACCTCGGGGCTGAAGAGTGGCCCGCCGTCGGCGGTGCCGGAGAGGAGATCGTCGAGCCCTACATCCGAGTAGGAGACCATCGCGGCCTCGACGTCGGCGATGCGGGCGAGGTAGGCGCCAACGCCCGCCACGAGCCCGTCGGCGCCGAGCGCGGCGGCCTTCGAGGACAGGGTTGAAGCGGCGCGCTCTCGCGCCTCGCCCGACGGGTTCTCGCGGTGCGCGTAAGGGATCGACGGGCTGGTGAAGCTCTCCAGACGTTTCACCCAGAACGGCTCGTAGCGACTGCAGCCCTCGTGAATCGCGGTGAGGCGCTGCGTCGTCTCGTCGTCGAGGCCTGGCAGCACGTCGCCCTTCTTCACCCCTCGCTCGGCCAACCAGCCCGAGGGCACGATGGGCTGGCCCTGTTCGCAGCGCAGCTCCCGCAACACGAGATGGCCATCCCCCGTGGCTACGGTGAGGCGGTCGTCCTCGATGGCGATGACTTTGCCCGGCTCCTCCTGCGGGCCTTCGACCGCCTCGGCCTTGCCGACCATGGCCAGCTGTCCGCCAGCGAGCAGCTTCGGAAGCGCCAGCGGATTGTCCACCGGTCCGAAGTCGAGCGCACGGACGAGCGCCTCGAGCTCGGCGGCGGGTTCGCTCCAGCGCAGACGTGCGACGGCGGGCGGACGCTTGGCGAGTGCGAAGTAGTGCGGCTCACCCTCGCGGACTTGCGCTTCGGGCTTGGCGCTACCGTCGGCGAGCTCGTCGACCAGCTCGGCAAAGCTCTCGATGGCGAGCTGGTAGCACAGCGTGTTGAGGGTGAAGCTCGTCTCCCCCGCCCGGAGATCGAACTTGCGCTGCTTGTAGATGTGGCCCGCGTCCACGTCCTGGGTCATCGCGTGCCAGGTCACCCCGTGGCTGTCCTCTCCAGCCATGAGCGCCCAGGCGGTGGCGTAGAGCCCCGCGTAGCGAGGCAGGGGCCCATCGTGGAAGTTGATGGCGCCCTGAGCAGCCTTGCCGAAGACCTCGGGTTTGACGACCTTCAGGTTGGCGATGCTGAAGAAGTAGTCGTGCGGCTCGGTCATCCGGTCGGCCAAGTCCTTGCCCGGCGCGAGCACCGGGATCGACTTGCTCTCGGCCCAGTCGACGATCTGGCGCGTCTCGGTGATCACACCGCAGATGGTGTGGCTCTTCTCCAGGAGGATTTCGGCGCACTGGATCAAGAGCGACTCTTGACCCATGAGGTAGCAACGCAACACTTGTCTGGTCTCCGCGGGGTTTCGATCCGGATGGCTCAGGGGCGCACACTATCTCCCTCGCGCCTTGACCTTAAGCCCAATGTAGATCAGATCGCGCTTGACTCATGCTCCGCGCTTTGCATCGCGCTTCACCTTCCTGGGCGCTCCGTGGGCTCTCGCCGCCGCTGGGTGCCACAGCGACGTTCCTGGCGAGCGCCTTGCTCCCCGTCTTCCTCCCCGGATGTGACCGTCCGCCGGAGCTGACGCCGGCCGAAACCTCTGGTCTCGACGACGACTTCGATGGGGCGACGCTCTCGTCGTCATGGTCCGCGCACGACGGCGAGCACTTTCGCCGCGAGCTGCACGAGGGTCAGCTGGTGCTGACCCCGACGGCCAATACGGTCTGGTACAAAGCCGACGCCGGGCCGGGGCTCTTCAAGATGGTGAAGGGCAACTTTCGGGTCACGACACGTGTGACGGCCCGCTCCGCCAAGAAGCCGAGCGAGCCGGTCGGGAACGACTACCAGTTTGCCGGGCTCATCGCGCGCGATCCCGGGTCGGACGCCAGCGGTGAAGAGAGCTACGTGTTCAACGTCGTCGGGTACCGAAAGAGCTACCTGTCCATCGAGACGAAAACCACGAAGGACGACGAGAGCGATGTGCTCGGGCCGGAGTGGGACAGCGGCGACGCCGAGCTACGGATATGCCGCGTGAACGGCAACTTCCTCGTGCTCAAGCGTCGACTCGGCGACACGGAATGGACGTTGGGGACCACGTACGAGCGCAACGACCTACCGGCCGAGCTCCAGGTCGGTCCCATCGCCTACACCTATACCAACCGCTGGGATCTCCGCGCGAGCTTCGACTGGGTCCGGTTCGCCCCGGTCTCTACCGAACGCGACTGCTACCACGCAGACGCCTAGGGCCCTCGCCCTCACGTGAGACGTACGACGGCCTGGCCTGAGTGCAGATTGAAGGCGAGGTACTCGTAGGTCCAGCCGTGGGTCTTTACGGCTTCCTGAAAGGCTTTGTATTCGTCTTCGCGCCAGCGGTCGTTGACGAGGTACTCGTCGAACACGATCACCGTGCCTGGCACCATGCGTTCGCCGAGCGCGGCGAAGACGCTGGCGGTAGACGAGTAGAGGTCGCAGTCGACGTTGGCGAGTCGGATGGGACCGTCGTGGCGCGCCGCGAAGGGCGCGAGCGTTTCGTCGAAGAGGCCCACGTGGAGCTCGACACCGTCGGGCAGGTCGGGGAGCTGACCGTGGGTGGAGTAGATGCCCTCAGGCTGCACGTGCCAGGCCTCGGGTAGCCCCTGAAAGCTGTCGAAGCCGTGCACGCGTACCGGCGCCACCGCCTCGGCGATGACCCGCGCTGTGACGCCGTAGCGAACCCCGAACTCGACCACCAAGCCGTCGAGCGTCGCCGCCTCCGCCGCGAAGCGAAGGGTCTCGGCCACGGGTGCGAAGAGGCGCGTCGTCGCGGTCCGCGCTTGCTTCACGTAGGCCCAGCTGTCGACCGCGCCGCGGAACACCTCCGGGTCGGGGTGGAGCCGACCGAGGATCTGCGCGGAGGCCGACGCCTGACCACACTGATCGAGCAGAATCCCCATGAGAAAGCGCGACCACAGATGGTCCGGGCGAAAGGTGACGGCATGGGTGATGGCCTCGAGCGCCGGTTCCGGGTCGCCATCGTCGTAGACCGCCTCGTGCAGCCCTAGAAAGGTGTCGGGAGACAGCGGGTCCACGTCGATGGCCCGGCGGTAGAGACCGATCGCGCCGGCGCGGTCGCCCGCGTGCAAGGTGAGGCGGGCCAACCCACAGAGGGCGACGCGGTGCTCGGCGTCACGCTCGACAGCCTGCCGGAAGGCACGATGGGCGGCGTCGTAGAGCCCGAGGCTCTCGTAGGCGAGGCCGGCGTCGGCGTGCAGCTCGGCCATCTCTGGGTAGAGGGCGACCGCCCGAGACAGGGCGCGCTCGGCTTCTTGCCGATGGCCGGTGCGCGCGAGCGCCGTGCCGAGATTCATCGCGGCGTCGAGCTGCTTGGGGTCGTGCCTCAGGAGGGCGCGGTAGGCAGCGATGGCTTCTTCCGTTCGACCCGCCCGATCGAGCGCGAGGGCCTCGTCGACCGAGATCTTCGGGGGCGGTGGCCGCTTGGCTCGCGAGGGCGCTTTCTTGGGCGCCGGCTTCTTCTTTCGCGGTCGCTTCCTTTTGGGAGCCGCCATCCCCCATGCCTTACCACAACGGACGCACGCAGACGGCCTGCTGCCGGTGACGGCGAGTCCAGCCAAGCGCGTGGAGGCGCTTGGCCTGCCATCACTCTATCGTGACCAGCAGCACTGGCGGCGCGAGCCCGTTGGCGTTCCAGTAGTCCACGCCGTCGGCGTTGAGAGGCAAGAGGCCGAGGAACACCGAACCTACGCGAGGAGCCACGGGCGCGCAGCTGGAGACCACCCCCTAGCCCGCGACCGAGATGCGGGAGCGCTCGCGGGGGGCGTCGAGCACGGCGAGGTCGACGAGGTGGTCGAAGCAGGCCCCGTGATCGTCGGCCGCGTGGCGGAGGCGGAAGTCGTAGCGGAAGACGAAGTCTTCGAGCTGGATGTCGAAACGATCGACGTTGAGGGCCTCGAGGCTCCACGCCCACACCCGGAGGATGTTCGCGAGCTGCTCCACGGTACCGAGGCCGGCATCTCGCGTCGGGACGTGATGCACGTGTCCCCGCAGTCCGAGCCGGTGGTAGCCCCGCCAAGGCGATGTTCGCACCGTGGTGCCCTCCGCGACCGCGCGCTCCACGAAGGAGGCCACCTGGAGTCCGTCGACCTCGGGGAGGCGTTGAACCCTCAAGCGACCCGTGTCGATGCCATCCGTCTGTACCGCGAGGGCGAGCACGTAGCGCTGGCTACCGCGGCGAGCCGCACAGACCTCGACCGTGACCCGAGTCAGCTCCACCACCCCGTGAAGGGGGTTCCGCCACCCCTCGCGGTAGATGCGCCGCAACCTCCGCAGCCACGGGGAGACGCCGAGAGGCCCTGCCCCCAGGGCGCCCGCCAGGTGGCGAAAGCGCAGGGTGTCGGGCGTGCACGCGACCTCGAACAGGGCGCGTAGTTGGTCGCGGAGCAACCAAGGCCCTCCATCGAGAAGGGTCCGCGTCACCGCCGAGCTCACCGCCTGGCAGCGGCCACAGCGCACCAAGCCTCCCCGACCGTGTTCGAGGCGTGCCTCGCGACGACAGAGTGGACACCGAAACCCGTGTTTCCAGCGTCGCCTCGCGAGGTAGTGTCGACAGCTTGCTTCATCCGGAAACATCCGGGCCCACTGGGCGTGGTTCCTGGGGCCCCTGACCTCGGTGGCCCCCTCGACGGGGAAGGTCCCCGACCGCTTGGGGGCAGGCCGTCTCTCCCCGTCCTCCTTTTGCATGCTCCATCTCTTTGCAAGCGCCGATCCTGCGCTGGGCCAACGGATCCCGGGCACTTGCGCCCGTCCGCCCTGTTCAGGCTGCGGACAGAACTGGCGCGTCTGTTCAGACTGCGAGCACGCGCGGGGTCAAGTGGCCGGTCCCCTCCTGGCGCGGCCTGAGCTACGCTGCGTACCGGGGAGCATGCACCGCCACTTCGCCTACTTCCGTGCGCTCGTCTTGCTCGTCGCGCTGCTGGCGAGCGGACTGGCGAACGCGCAGGGCGTGCCGTCGCCTGACCCTCCCCCCCCGCCCGAGCAGGAGCCCGCCGACGCCGACGCCGCCACGGCCGCCTACGAGCGCCACATGGCCAACGGGATCAAGCTCTTCAACGAAGAGGACTTCAACGGCGCCATCGTCGAGTTTCAGGCCGCCTACGACGCCCAGCCCAAGGCGAGCCCCCTCATCAACATCGCCCTCGCGTACAAGAAGCTACGCGAGCCCGCCAAGGCCATCGCGGCCCTCGAACAGGCGCTCGAAAAACACGAGGACACGACCCCAGACGACCAGAAGCAAGCGGCCGCGCGTGAGATCAAAGAGCTCCGGGCGCTCATCGCCTACGTGGCGATCGACATCAGCCCCAAGGGGGCCCAGGTCTTCATCGACGAGCGTCCGGTCGCCCCCGCCGACCTGTCGGACGGCATGCTCGAGCTCTCGCCCGGCGTGCGCAGCCTGCGCATCATCGCCAATGGCTACGAGCCCAAAGAGCGAATGATCACCGTGCGATCGGGGGCCAACAACGAGAAGGTCGTGGTCGCCCTCGAGCCCACCAAGGGCCAGCTCGACGTCACCGCGCTCGTCGACGCCGATTGGATCGAGGTCGACGGCAAGAAGGTCGCGCAGGGCCATTTCGCAGGCGCGCTCCTGCCCGGCCTTCACATCGTTCGCATCATCGACGACGACGGTGAGGCCCAGCGTATCGACGTGGTGGTGACTGCCGGTGGACGCGCCGAGGTGATCCAGAAGGAGAGCGGCGAGCTCTTCAGCACCGCCGAAGCGCCCGAGGGCGCCAGCGACGGCAACGACCAGCGCTTCGGCCCCCCCGCGGTGCTGAAGCCCCTGCGCGGGATCTACTTCCAAGGCTCGGGTGCCCTGCTCACCGCGGTTCCGCTCGAGGGCACAGACCGCAACTTCACCGCCGACAGCGGGCCCGGTCGCTTCGGTGGCTCGGGCGGCTTCAACGCGGGCTACCGGGTCACCAACTGGGCCGGCTTCGAGCTCTTCGGCCAGGTGAGCGACATCCGGATGAACGGGAGCATCGTCATCACCGACCAGCAGATCCTCGACGACAGCCGCGTCGAGCGCAGCGTGGATCGGGTGCAGATGAAGCTCCTGTCGTTCCGCTTCGGCGGGATGATGCGCGTGATGCTCCCCACCGAGGGACTCATTCGCTTCGTGGGCAACGTGGGAGGTGGCGCCGCCTACGAGGAGCTGCGCTTCCGCGAGGGCTTCAACGTAGACGGCAAGAACATCGTGCTGCCCCCGCCCTACAACGCCACAAAGGCTCAGGGCGTGGGCTTCATCGCCCAGGTCGATCTCGGTCTCGAGCTCGAGGTGGAGAACATTCTCATCGATCTCGTCATGATGAACGTCTTTCAGTCGAGCAAACACTTCGACGCCGAGAACGAGTTCAACGGTCAGATCCGCGTCTTCAACGCCTTCAACACGGCACCCATCCTCGTGGCCGGTCCCGCGCTTCGCGTCGGCTACGCCCTCTGGTGAGCGGGTGACGGCGGCGGCGGCTCCGGCTATGCCGGCCGCATGACGGACAGCATCAAGCGTGTAGGCGTGGTGGGTGCGGGCCAGATGGGCCGCGGTATCGCACAGGTGGCAGCGGCCACGGGTCTCGAGGTCGTCCTCTCCGATGCGAGCCAAGAGCTCGCGGAGAAGGGCAAGGACAAGATCGGCAAGGTGCTGTCGCGCCAGGTGGACAAGGGCAAGATGACAGCGGAGGACCGCGACGCCTTGCTCGCGCGGATCACCCCCGTCGACGGCCCCGCCGCCTTCGGTGAGGTCGACCTCGCGGTCGAAGCAGCCACCGAGCGCTTCGACTTGAAGGTGAAGATCTTCCAGGGCCTCGACGAGGCCCTGAAGGACGGCGCCCTGCTCGCCTCGAACACCTCGTCGATCAGCATCACCAAGCTCGCCGCCGCGACCAAGCGCCCCGAGCTCGTGGTGGGCATGCACTTCATGAACCCCGTCCCCCTCATGGCCCTCTGCGAGGTGGTGCGCGGCGTGCAGACGTCCGACGCGACCTACACCGCGACCAAGGCCCTCGCCGAGAAGATGGGCAAGACGGTGATCACGAGCAACGACGCCCCCGGCTTCATCGTGAACCGCATGCTCATCCCGCTGCTCAACGAGGCCATTTTCACCCTTCAGGAGGGCGTGGCCGAGCCCGACGACATCGACAACGGCGCCAAGCTCGGGCTCAACCACCCCATGGGTCCGCTCGAGCTGAGCGACCTCATCGGGCTCGACACGGTGCTGTCCATCGCCGAGGTGCTCTACACCGAGATCGGCGACCCGAAGTACCGGCCGGCCACCCTTCTTCGCAACTACGTGGCCGCGGGCTGGCTCGGTCGCAAGAGCGGGCGCGGCTTCTACCGCTACGACGAGCGCGGCAAGCGGGTGGTGGGATGAGCAGCGTCACCACCGAGATCGAGGGTGCGGTCGCTACCGTCACCATCCGCCGCCCGGAGAAGCTCAACGCGCTCGATCCGGGCGTGGTGGCCGAGCTTCAGGCTGCCTTCGAGGGACTGGGGCACGAGGTTCGATGCGCCATCCTCACCGGTGAGGGCAAAGCCTTCGTCGCCGGCGCCGACATCGCGGCCATGGCGGAGATGTCCCCCACCGACGCCAAGCGTTTCGCCGAAGCCGGACACCGGCTGGGCAACACGATGGAGTCGGCGCACTTCCCCATCATCGCGGCGGTCAATGGCTTCGCCCTCGGGGGCGGCCTCGAGCTGGCCCTCGCGTGCGACTTCATCATCGCGTCGGAGAAGGCCAAGGTCGGGCTCCCCGAGGTCACCCTCGCGGTGATCCCCGGGTTCGGCGGCACCCAGCGCCTCGCGCGTCGGGTCGGCGTCGGCATCGCCCGCGAGCTGGTGTTCACCGGTCGCATGGTGAAGGCCGACGAAGCCGTATCCATGGGCATCGCGAACCGGGTCGTGGCCCCGGAAACGCTGATGGATGAGGTGGGGAAGCTCGCCGCCACCATCGCCAACAACGGCCCCCTGGCCGTGGCCGCGGCGAAGCGCGTGATTCTGCGCGGCGAGGACGCGAGCCTCTCGACCGCCAACGAGATCGAGATGCAGGCCTTCGCGTCGCTCTTCGGAAGCGATGATCAGCGGGCCGGCATGAAGGCTTTCGTCGACAAGACCAAAGCCACCTTCAGCGGTAGCTGAGGGCTACTCGTCCTCGGGAGGTCGGCGTCGCGCTGCACCTCCCATGGACGTGAGATCGGACAAGGACGCGGCCGATCCACCGGCCGCACCGATGACGACGCCATCGCTGCCCTTGATCTGAATCGTGCCGGGCCCGACGGTGATCTCGTCCTTGTAGGGGCAGTGGCGACAGCCCTTGTTGCAGCAGTAGCCGCGACGGAGGAGGTAGTAGGACGTGAAGACGACCTTCCCGTCCTCGACGTAGAAGTCGACCCCCTCGGCCAGCCGCGACGACTTTGCCACCCGGACAGTCTAGCCCCCGCGGGCTACTTCTTCACGCGCTCGAGGTAGCTGCCGGTGCGCGTGTCGATCTTGATCCACTCGCCCTCTTCGATGAAGAGGGGCACCTGGACCACCGCCCCGGTGGACATGGTCGCAGGCTTGGTCGCGCCGCTGGCGGTGTCGCCCTTCACGCCGGGGTCGCTCTGGGTGATCTCCAGCTCGACGTGAGCGGGGAGCTCGATGCCGATGGCCTGACCCTCGAGCAGCGTGACCTCGACGGTCATGCCGTCGGCGAGCCACTTCTGCTCCTCTTCCATCTTGTCGCCCGGGACGAACATCTGCTCGCCGCTGTTGGGGTCCATGAACACGAAGTTGGTGCCGTCGGGGTAGATGTACTGCATCGCCCGCTGCTCGATGTCCGCCTTCTCGATCTTCTCGCCGCTCTTGAAGGTCTTCTCGAGCACCTGTCCGGTCTCGAGGTTCTTGAGCTTGACGCGGGTGAAGGCCTGCCCCTTGCCGGGCTTCACGAATTGGAAGTCGGCGACGACGTAGGGAACGCCGTCGATCATCATCTTGAGGTTCTTCTTGATGTCGCTCGTGTCCATGGTGGCCTAGCGCGGGGTAGCACATGGCGCCCCGGGTGAGAACGCGTTCAATTCTGGAGCGTCTCGCAGGCTGCCTCCAAGGCGGCGTAGTCGTTCTGGCAGGCGGCGGGAGGATCGCCCCCGAAGCAGTCGTCCCCGCCGTCGAGCGCTTCCACGAGGCAGGCGAGCACGGCATCGGTCTCGGACCCACAGTCGGCCGCGACCGCGTTGCTGCAGAGGGCCTCGCAGGTGCCGAGAGGACCCAGCACGTCGCAGCCCCGGTTCTGCGCATCGACGCAGTCGGCCACGCAGGCATCGGGCGCGGCCCCATTTCGGCACGCCGTGACCGCTGCCATCTCCGAGCTGCAGGTGTCGCCGACATCACTGCATCCACTGAGGGTGCACGTGTAGAAGGCCTCGGCCTCGTCGTCACAGTTGATGCGCCCCTGTTGGGTGCAGGCGTCGTTGCAGTCGAAACCACTGTCGAGACAGCCCGCGTTGGCTGATGCGCGGCACTGGGACAGGCAGTCGGAGGTCGTGCCCGAGCCGCTGCTACCGCTGCCGAGGCCGTCGAGGTCACAGGCCGCGACGCCGAGCGCCAGGTAGATCACGGCCAAGGAGAAGCGAAGGCGGGTCATGGCTGACCACTGTAACCCCTGGCGGGCCCGCTTCATTGCGCTCGGTTCCCGGGGCCGCGAAATTCCCCCGGAATTTGAGTTTGTGGGGCGAGACGGCTAGCACGCGTACAATCGTGCCCGTGGCCCAACGCATTCCAGACCCGCCTCCCGACCGTGCAGCCGAGCGCGCGCGCGTGCAGGCGGCCATGGACGAGCTCGACGAAGAGCTGCGCGACATCAAGCGCGAGATCATCGAGTCCCGGGGTCTGGTCATCAAGACCAACAACCTCACCAACGCCCTCGCGGCCGACCTCAAGAGCATCGGCAAGCGACAGCGCAACTTCGAGCGACGAACCTTCTGGAACAGCGCTGCGGCCAACCTCCTCTTCGTGGTGGTTGTGATCGGGATGGTGAAGTTCGCCTGGGATGCTCGCGTCGAATCGGTCTCGGGCGAGACCCGGAATGCCAAGGCGGAGGTCGCCAGGCTCACGGGCGAGGTCGAGGCCATGCAGAAGGAGGCCGAGGCCCGCAACCGGGCCGAGTCGGCCGCCGCCGCCTTCTACGAGCTGATGCGCTCGGGCAGCGACAAAGAGCTCATCGAAGCCTTCGACAAGCTCCGCCAGGAGAAGCTCACGCGGGCCGAGATGGCCATCTTCCAGGATGCGGTGACCAAAGCCCGCAGCGAGCTGTCGAGCTCGGCCTATCACGAGGGTCTCGAGCACGTGCGGTCCGGACGATGGCATGAGGCCGTCATCGCCTTCGAAGAAGCGCTGCGCTTCAACCCGTCGGCCACCCACGCCCCGTCGGCTCAGCTCAACCTCGCGCGCGGCTACCGACGGCTCAACCGCCAACGCGACGCCATCCCCATGCTCGTGAAGCTGAGCGAGGCCTCCGCCGACTCCGAGGTGCTCGACGACGCCATGTTCTTGCTCGCCGAATGTCTCATCGACATCCAGGCGTGGAACGACGCCAAGACCACCCTCCGCACCTTCGTGCGCCGCTACCCCAAGAGCCCCTACGTCAACGACGCCAAGATGGCGCTCGCAGATCTGTCGCTCAAGCACTGAGACGCTACGGGCTCACGTTCGAAGCAGGCTCGTGCACGCCCGCAGCAGGGCTTCGCGCGTGAACGGCTTGGCGAGGAAGGTCCCGGCGCCCGCCTCGAGGAGTGCCTCACCATTCTTGTGGCCAGACATGCCAAGCACCGGAACCGAGCGCCACCCAGATTGGTGAAGCCGTCGCAGGGCCGAAGGGCCATCGCCTTCCGGGAGGTCCGAGTCGAGCACCACGAGGTCGAAGGCGTGCGGGCCCGACAACAGGTCGACCGCCTCGCGTCCGCTCTCCGCCATCTCGACGTGGGCGCCCTCGTGCCGGAGCAACCGGGCGACACCTCGTCGGAAGGAGGGCTCGTCATCGACGACCAAGACGCGGCGAAGGGCGAGACGCGGATGTCGTGACGCCGGTCGCGGCGAGGGTGGCGGCACGGATCCGTAGGTAGGCTCGTCGTGAGCCTCGGTGCCGCGCGCGACGGAGAGGAGCCGATGGCAAACCTCGGCGGCTCGATGAACGCCATCGAGAATGTCGATGAGGGCCTCATCGTAGGCGGCTCCGTCGCGCTGGGCGTGCTCGAGTCGCGTGAGATAACCCGCCGACGTGGCAATGATGGCCAAAGCGTTGTTCACGTCGTGCATCGCCTCCGGCGTGAGTCGGCCGAGGGAGGCGAGGGTTTGCGACTCGTCGATGCTCATCCCTTGGCCGCCTCGAGATCGCGCTTGGCCTCCTGAACGTCTTCGTCGGCCTTGGCGCGGTCGCGCTTGGCCTCCGCGAGCGCGCCCTCGGCTTCGGCGAGCTGCTGCTCGAAATCGGCTTCTCGTTGCTGGTACTGCGGCCCGCTCCCGCCCTGGGCCCGGAGCTTGGTGAGCTCGCTCTTCGCAAGGGCTGCGATCCAGGCCTTCTCCGCTTCTTCGTAGGCCGCCTCGCTCGCGTGAAGCCGAGCCTCGGCGAGGTCACGCGACTTCTCGGCCACCTCGAGGTTGGCCTTCGCAGTGGAGACTTTGCCTTCCGCGGCGTCGGTGGTGTGGGACTGGTTGGCGTCCTTCTTGGCTTCTTCGAGGTCGAGGGCCTTCTCGGCGACGGCCAGGTTGCCCTCGGCCGTGGTCACCTCGGTCTTGGCCTTCTCGAGCGTGCCCTCGGACTCGGCCACCTTGGCCTTGGCCGCATCGGCTGCCTGGCGTCGCTCGGCCACGGTCTTCTCGGTGGCCTGCACCTCAGCCTTCTTGTCGGCACTCAAGCCACTGGCGTCGAAACCATCGACCATGTGTGCGAGGGGCCCTCCGCCGCAGCCGACGAGCAGAGCCGAGACGACGAAGACGGGGGCGATACGGGTGATGAAACGGGTCATGAGTATGTCCTCCAACGAGGGGATCCCTCGTAAGCTGCGCTTCCCCATCGCAGGGTTCGTGCCACCGGCCAAAGGGCCGAAGCTGCGCCCATTCGCGGGTTGAGCTGTCGTCTGCAGACGACATTTGTGGGTCGTTGTCGACAGGCTGCGGACTACGGCCAATCGCGACCGGTGGTGTCGTCAGACGCATCCGCGGTCCGCTTGATCGCGGCCCAGAGAGGCCCCGGCGGTGCGGGCATGCCCACCACGAACGGCCGAACGGGGGCAAAGGTGGGCCTCGATGGCACGACCAGAACCACGGGCGGGAGGTGAGGCCAGCGCTCGAGCCAGCGGATGACCTCCTCGGCGCGTAGGGCGTGATCTGGCCCGAAACACCACAAGATCACATCGATGGGTGTAGCCCTCGATCGCCACAGGGCATCATCACCGTCGGCGGCGAGGTGCAGCTCGGCCAGAGGCGATAGCCACTGGAGGTAACGAAGCAGGACCGGTGTCCCTTCGTCGACGAGGAGAATGCGCTTGCGATGGCTGCCCACGACCGCCCGCTTCCGACAGAAGCAGGGACCGGGCCAGTGCTCTACTTCTTCAGCCCGTGTCGCTGCAGAAGCTTGATGAGGTAGGAGCGGTCCATGCGTGCGTCGCGGGCCGCGCGGGAGACGTTGCCGTCGCTCTCGCTCAGGCGATGTTCGAGGTAACGGACCTCGAACTCTTCGAGGACGCGAGCTCGCGCCTCTTTGTAGGGCAAGCCGAGGAGGTGGTCGTGGTTCGCGCCGCCGTTGGACGATGCGTCGAGGTCGACGCCATGGGTTCGAAGCTCACTCGCTTCGCCCATCGCCACGGTGGCCTCCACCCAATTGCGGAGCTCGCGCACGTTCCCCGGCCAGGGATGATTCACCAGGCTCCGCATCACGTCGCCGTCGATGACCTCGTCGATGGGACCTGCGTGCCCGCATTCGCGGAGGAAGTGCTCCACCAGCAACGGGATGTCTTCGCCGCGCTCGCGCAAGGGCGGCAGCCTCAGCTCCACGACGGCGAGTCGGTAGTAGAGGTCGAGGCGGAAGCGACCCTGATTGACCTCTTGCCGCAGGTCGCGGTTCGTCGCGGAGACGATCTGCACGTCGACCGAGATCTCTTCCTGACCCCCCAGGCGGCGAAAGCGCTGTCGTTCGAGCACGCCGAGCAGCTGCGGCTGGAGCTCGATGGGAAGCTCGCCGATCTCGTCGAGGAAGAGCATGCCGCCGTCGGCGCGCTCGAAGGCCCCGACGTGTTTGCGCTCGGCCCCCGTGAACGCCCCCCGCTCGTGACCGAAGAGCTCGCTCGCGACCAGGTTGGGCGCGAAGGCGCCACAGTCGACGGTGACGAAGGTCTCCTGCGAACGCGTGCCCAGGGCGTGCATCGCACGCGCGACGACCTCCTTGCCAGTGCCGGACTCGCCCGTGAGGAGGGTCGGCACCCCGGACGGGGCCGCCTTGGCGATTTGGGCCATGAGGCGCCGCATCGCCGCGGTCTCTCCGACCATCTCCAAGAGCGGGGCACCCTCGTGCAGCGCAACCACGGCGGCGCCGCCTTCGCGCAGCTGAATCTTGGTGCGACCGAGCTTGAGCACCGACCCCACGGGAACCACTGCCCGATCGATCCGTGCGCTGCCGAGCTTGGTGCCATTGGTGGACCCGAGGTCGATGACCTGCACGCCCCCCGGAATGCTGCGCAGCTCGAGGTGGTAGCCCGACACCGACGAGTCGGTGACCTCCAGGTCGTTCCCCTTGGCCGATCCAATGGTGAGGAACTCGGTGTCGGCCCGGTGTGTCGTGCCTTCGTCAGGCCCCTCGATGACAGTGACTTCGAGGGTTTGGACCTCGATTTGGGGCTGACCCCGGAGCGGTGTGGTTCCCTTCACTACCCCAGCACTATACCCCGATGCGGGTCGCGCCCTACATGCTGTCGCATCGAGGCGACAATCCGTAGCTTCAAGCCGACCCAAGCCCCTGATACCTGTGATGGAACACCCCTTGCTGTTGTCCCCGAGCAGGTGCGGCCCGTCTGGGTCCGCGTGGTCCATCATGCTTCGCTTCCGAATTCCCCCCCCTGTGATGGGCCTCGTGGTTGGCCTCATCGCTACGCCCGGGGGGGCCGCACCGTCTTTGCGCCAGCAGGCCGATCAGAAGGGCGACGTCGTGCTCATCGGCCAGACCCTGGCCCAAGACTGCCGCATGGGCGTGCCCGGCCCCGTCGTCGGCAGCGTGGGCCCGTGCGGAAACAACCTCTCCGACGGCTCCCCCGACGTCTACTGGCAAGCCGACACACCGGCCATGGGTCAAGCGACGGCGAACGGAACCATCACCCCCGCCCAGGCGCGCAGCACCGCGATGCTCGAGCTTCCCCCGGGTGCGGTCGTGACCTACGCGCGCCTGTACTGGGCGGCCGAAGCCACCACGCCCGACCTGAGCGTGCGGTTGGCGCGACCAGGGGTGTTCGATCAGATGATCGCGGCCGACGACCAGTGGGTCTCGACGAGCGCCAACGGTGACTTCTACCAGGCCACCGCCGACGTGACGGCGCTCGTCGCCGCGCAAGGCCCTGGCGCCTATCGCGTGGCCGAAGTCGACGGGGCCGTGCTGTTCGACATCGACGACAGCGTCTCATTCAGCGGCTGGTCGCTCATTGTGTTCTACACCGCCCCCGGAGCTGCCCCCCGAAACCTCACCCTCTTCGACAGCTTCGATCGCGTGGCGGCCGGGATGCCACAAGCCTTCACCCTCAGCGGCTTCCAAGTCCCCCCTGCCTTCGACGCCAAGATCGGCATCGTGACCTACGAGGGCGACGCGGCCATCGGCGGCGACGAGCTTCGACTCGGCTCGGCCCCGCTGACGGGGATGGATCGACTCTCGGATGCGCTCAACCCGTTCAACAACTTCTTCAACGGCACGCGTAGCGTGATGGGCGTCGGTGCTCATGCGACGGGAGACCTCCCCGAGCTCACGGGCGGCGTCGACAGCATGAGCGGGCTCGATGTCGACGTCGTGGACATCACCTCACGCCTCGTGCCGGGTCAGACGATGCTCGACGTCGAAGCGAGCAGCAACGGCGACGTCTTCTGGCTCGGCCCCATCGTCACGTCGATCGAGACCTTCGCCCCCGACTTCACCACGAGCACCAAGACGAGCCTCGATCTCGATGGTGCGCCGCTGCGCGTGGGTGATGCCCTTCGCTACACGATCGTGGTCGAGAACCAGGGCAACGACCCCGCGATCGGCGTCGTCCTGACCGATCCCCTGCCCTCCGGCGTCACCTACCAGCCGGGGACCATGACCATCGATGCGACCCCGGTCACCGACGTCGCCGACGCCGACACCGGCGAAGTGGTGGGCGGCGTGGTCACGGCCCGACTCGGCGTCGGCGCCAACGGCGTCACGGGGGGCAGCCTCGCGGTGGGCGCCAACACCACCGTCGCCTTCACGGTGGTGGTCGACAGCGAAGGCACGCTCGACAACCAAGCGACCATCGACGCCGCTGGCCTCAATGGGGCCCCGGCCTCCACCACCCCCACCGACGGCGACCCCAACACGCCGGGCGCGCAGGTCACCTCCGTGGTGGTCGTGCCCGGCGGAGGCGGAGGCGGAGGCGCCGGGGGGACGGGAGGCACTGGCGGGTCGGGCGCGGCCGGCGGCGGAGGCGCCATGGGAGGCGCGGGCGGCGTCGCAGGTGGCAGCAGCACTTCGACCGGCGGGAGCAGCGCCGGTGGATCCGGATCGACGGGGGGCGCGGGGCTTGCCCCGGTGCGGGAGAGCTACGAGGGGAGTGGCTTCCGCTGCAGTACGGGGGGCGATGACGCGCCGGCTGGACTGGCGGCGTGGGCTCTCGTGGCGCTCGGCCTCGCGAGCCGGAGGCGTCGATGAAGCGCTTGGCATGGGCCCTCGCGGCCGGACTGACCGGGTTGGCCCCCACGGCGGAGGCGCAAACGGCGACACCGCTCGACCGCTTCGACCCCAGCCCGGCTGGCGACCCCTTGCTCGGGGTGCCCGAACCTCACGTTCGAGGTGAGCTGCGGCCGTCGGTCGGAGCGCTCATCACCCTCAGTCGTTCTCCTTTGGTCGTCGTTCGCGACGGCGAAGAGGTCGGCGACGTGGTGAGCCATCAGCTCTACCTGCACGGGCTCATCTCGCTCCACCTCTTCAATCGCCTTGCGCTCGAAGTCGATGTTCCTGGTGTCCTCAATCAAGGCGGGGCGAACCCTCTGATCGGCACCCAGCCGAGCCCATCCCCCTCGGGCGCGGCGATGGGCGACATCCGCGCGGGGGCCCGCGTCGAGGTCCTTCGTCGCCACGGCTACTGGCCGGCGGCGGCCTTGGCCATGACGGCGTGGTTTCCGAGCGGCGACGATGAGGCTTTCGCCTCTTCGGGCTACGTCCGCTACGCACCATCGCTCATCGTCGGCCTCAGCGACGAGGCCTTCGTCTACAGCGCGCGCGTGGGACGCCGCTTCGACCCGAGTCCCGACAACCTCGTAGGCGACGAGCTCTTTTTCGGCGCGGGCGGCGGACCGAAGTTCGGCGACCTCCTCCTCACGGCGGAGCTGCTCGGGGCCACGAGCCTCGGTGCCGACGTCGATGCTTTCCGGCGCAGCACGACCCACCTCGAGGCCCATCTCGGCGTTCGCTACGACATCGGCCCCGTGCGCGTTCAGCTCAGTGGAGGCCCGGGGCTCACCACCGCCCCCGGCACCCCAGACTGGCGGCTCGGCTTCTTCGTCGGCTACGTGCCCGGCGCGGACCCCGTCGAAGGCGGCGTGACCCATCACGCTCGACGACCCACGGCCGAAGGCGACGACGACGATGACGGGATGTCGCCACCGCGACCGGCGGCCCCGGCCCCGACCGCACCGCCCCCGCCCGATCTGGACGGCGACGGCGTGCCTGACGCGAGCGATGCCTGCCCCAGTGTGATCGGTCCCGCGACAGGCTCGCGTCCCGGTTGCCCGCCCGACGGAGACGGGGATGGTGTCATCGACGCGCGTGACGCCTGCCCCGACACGGCCGGCATTCCCAGCGAAGACCCCAAACGCAACGGCTGCCCCGGCGACCGCGACGGCGACGGCATCCTCGACCCCGCCGACGCGTGCCCCGAGGAGCGAGGGCCCGCGACCGACGATCCCAAGACCACGGGGTGCCCCAAGACGGTGCGCGTGGTGGGAGAGCAGATCGTCATTCTCCAGAAGGTGGAGTTCGCCACCGGGCGCGCTACCTTGGCCGAGTCGAGCTCAGCCCTTCTCACTGAGGTGGCTCAGGTCCTCGCCGACCATCCGGAGATCGTGCGCGTCGCCATCGAGGGCCACACCGACGACGTGGGCTCCGAGCGCGGGAACATCGCGCTCTCCCAGCAGCGGGCCCTGGCCGTGATGCGGTGGCTCATCGACCACGGCGTGGACGAGCGACGACTCGAGGCCCGGGGATTCGGTCCGCGGCGACCGCTCGTGCCCAATCGCACCGAAGCCGACCGCGCGAAGAACCGGCGCGTGGACTTTCAGATCTTGCGCCGAGATCGTCGGCGCCGAGACGCGTGGGTCGACGGTGCCGTCAGCGAGGAGAAACCCTGACATGGGGATCCGCGGCCGTGCCCTCGTGTTGTTCCTGCTGCTCGGTGCGCTACCTCTCGGGCTGAGCGTCGGTCTGCTCCTGCCGAGCTACGGCCGCGCCGTGCGCGAGAGCGAAGACCAGCTTCAGCTGGCCACCGTGGCCGAGCTCGCGGGCACGCTGGAGCGTCGCTGGAGCGGGGTACGCGAGGACGCGGATGCGATCGCGGCCGCCGTGGCCCATGCGGCAATGCTCGACGACCCCAAGGCCGCCGAGGCCCTCGTGCAGTCCGCTTTGGTCGCGCGCCCTCGGGTCGACGTGGCGCGGCTCGAGGTGCCTTCGGCGAAGGTCGACACCATCCTCGCCAAAGAAGGCGCCGCCACCGAAGGCACACCTCACTCCACGCCGGAGCAACGAGAGCGCGCCCTGTCTGGGCCCGTCGCCGTGCCTGTCGATGCCACCCGCGGCGCGCTCGTGGTCGCCGTGCCCAAGCTGCGGGACGACGGAGCCCAGGGCTGGCTCACGGTTCCCCTCTACCTGCGACCGCTCACCGACGCCGCGACCGAGGCCCTCGACGTACGCAGCTTCGGCGATGACACGCGCCTGGTGGTCGTCGACGCCGAACGCCGGGTGGTGGTCGCCGTGGGGGCTGGCCTGCCCGAGCGAGGTGCTTCGGCGAGCTCCCTCCCCGTGTGGGCCAGCCTGCCCGTGCAAGGCAACCAGGCAGGGATCGCGATCAAGAACGAGTTCACGGCCGACGGCCTCGAGATGGTCGGCGCCGTGCACGTGCTCCCCGAGCAGGGTTGGACCGTCGCCATGTGGCGGCCGAAGAGCGTGGCCATGGCCGGCTACATCGCCACCCGTCGCACCGTCGTCGCCATCGCAGGCGGCGCCCTGCTGCTGGCGTTGGTGCTGGGGCTCTGGGCCAGCCGCGCCGTCACGCGCCCCGTGCTCGCCCTCGTCGAGCGCGCACGCCGCATCGGTCAGCGACGCTGGGGCGAGCTGCCACCGCCCGCGCCGCGAAGCGACGAGCTCGGTAGCCTCGACGTGGCCATGCACAAGATGGCGGAAGACCTTCAGGCGGGCGAGGCCGAGCTCGAGAAGGAAGTCCGCCTTCGCAGTGACCTGTCGCGCTTCGTGAGCCAAGAGGTGGTCGAAGGCATCGTACAAGGCGACCTCTCCCTCGAGCTCGGGGGCGAGCGTCGCGCGGTGACGGTGCTGTTCGCCGACATGGTGGCGTTCACCGCGGCGGCCGAGAGCGCTCCCCCAGAGCGCGTGGTGGCCATGCTCAACGAGCTCTTCTCGGTGCTGACCGAGGTGGTGTTTCGCCACGGCGGCACCGTCGACAAGTTCATCGGCGATTGCATCATGGCCATCTGGGGCGCCCCCGTCGCCAACGAGGACCATGCCCTCAAGGCCCTCGAGGCGGCCGAAGACATGATGCGTTTCCTCGAAGCAGGACGCGGTCGCTGGCGCGAGGAGTACGGCATCGAGATGCGACTCGCGATCGGCATCAACTCGGGCGAAGCCATCGTGGGCAACGTCGGGTCGCGCGAGCGCATGGAGTACACGGTGATCGGCGACGTGGTGAACGTCGCGGCTCGGCTCGAGACCATCGCCGCCCCCGATCAGGTGTTGCTCACGGCAGCCACGCTCGACGAAGCGGGCGAGGACTTCGACGTGCGCCGCCTCGGCGAGCGCAGCCTCACCGGACGAAGTGAAGGAGTAGAGATCTATGAGCTGGTCGCCCTCTAGACGTCGAGGCGGGGGTGCCCTCATCGCGCTCTGGTTGCTCACCAGCACGCAGGCGGGCTTCGCGCAGAACACCCCGGGCTATCCCGAGAAGGTCATCCAATGGACGGTGCAAGCCGGTGAGACCTGTGCCGACGTGGCCAAGGCCATGTACGGGAGCGCCGCGCGTACCGACCTCGTGCTGCGCTACAACCGCGTGAGCTGCACCGCTGGCGCGCCTCTCGCGACGGGTCTCACCCTCGTGCTCCCGGCCGAAGTGACCCAGGTCCCCACGGCGCGCATCACATCGGTCAATCCCGAAACGCGGGCGCGGCCGGCCGGCGGCGGCTGGAGTCAGGCGGCGCCGGGTCAACCGCTCTCGTCGAGCTCGGCCGTCAATACCCTCGAAGAGGGTCGGGCCGGGATCCGCTTCATCGACCGCTCCCGCGTCTACCTGGCCGCCAACACCCTCGTGGTGATCTACGGCACGGCGAGCCAATCGCAGGTCTCCAAGTCGCGCCCAGCGCGGGTCGAGCTCAACCGAGGCGAGCTCCAGGCGGGACTGGCCGCATTGCGGGGAGGACCGAGCACCGATGCGGTAGAGGTCGACGTCGAGGGCGGGGGCCGCGTGTCGGCTGCATCGCGAGATACGGTGCTGCGCCGCAAGGGAACCCGCACCAACGTGTCGGTCTTCGACGGCAAGGCCGACGTGAAGAGCGCGGGGAAGTCCGTGGCGGTTCCCAAGAACTTCGGTACCCGCTTCGTCGACAAGACGCCCCCCGAGCCGCCGCGCCCCTTGCCGCCTGCGCCGGCGTGGCAAGGCCCGGACCCCGTCCTCGTGTTCGCGCCCCCCGAGGGAGGCATCGTGCAGACGCGATGGTCGCCGATGCCCAAGGCGCAGAGCTACCGCATCGAGCTCGCGCGCGATGCTGCCTTCGAAGACCTCGTGGTGCGCGAGCAGGTGCCGGCCGACGTCACGGCCTTCAGAGCGGAGCAGCTGCCGCCCGGTCGCTACCACGTTCGCATTCGAGGCATCGACACCGACGACTTCCTGGGGATCGCCAGCCCGGCCCGTCAGGTGGAGGTGGTCGCCTCGCGCTGGGCCCGGGGCAACGGGGGATTTGCCGACGGCGCCATCGCACCGGGGCGCTACGCGGTGCTCACGCTCACCCCTTCACAGGACCTCGAGATGGCGGTGGCCGATGGGGCTTTCGGCCCGGTGCCGTCGAAGCTCGACTTCAGTCGCATCGACGCGCGTGAGCTGCGCTTCCGCCGCCGCTCCGACAAGACGACGCAGTCCGTCCCCCTCCGGTTCGAGGAGCCGTCGGCCAAGATCGAGGTCGCGGAGAAGCCCGACGGGCTGACGATGACGGTCACCTTCGACGGCCTCGAGCGACTCGACATCGCCCGTGATGTGCTGCCCCGCCTGCGCCTTCGGCGTGGGGACCAGACCGAGGAGATCGCGCTCGCTCGCCAACCCGACGGTCGTTTCGTCGGCTTCGCCCCGGCGGGCGGAGAGGTGGCGCGCATCGACGCCCTCGACGGACGGGGTCGGGTTCTCGGAACCCTCATCCCCGAAAAGGCGCCCGCGGTCGAGCTCCCCCCCGTCGCGCCCGAGCCCTTCGTCTATCCCCGCCTCGGGGCCACGGTGCCCTACGTGCCGATGTCGCCGCGGCTGGCCATGGGGCTGCTCAGCCCCACGGCACCCAACGCCGCAAGCCTGGGAGGGCTCGTCGAGAGTGATGGCGATCCCGCCTCGGTCGCGGGCTTCGTCTACGGCAGTGGACAGATCGGCCCCATCGGCATCGACAGCGCCATCCGCACCCGCGCCGGGTTGAGCGATCGACCGGGCGACACGGGCGGCTGGCTCGGCCTGCGCTACCGCGCATGGAGTACGGTGCTCTCCGAAGACGAGGGTACGACGATCGAGCTCGCTCCCCGGCTCGCCCTCGCCTTCCCCCTCGACGACGAAGGCCCGTCTCCTCAGCTCGACCCATCGATGATGGTGGGCGGTGCGATCGGCCCCGGCACGTGGCTCGTGAACCTCGGCGGTCGCTTCCGCCTCGGTAGGCAGGGTCTACGCCAGGCCTTCGTCGACGAGGGCCAGGTCTACCTCCTCGGTGGCGGGAGCTACTTGGCGCTTCCTTGGTTGCGACTGGTCGGCGCCCTCGACCTCCACCTCCTCGTGCCCGGAGGCACGGCCCCGGTCTTGTTCCGCGGCGGCCTCCAGGGGGGCATCGAGATGGGAGAGACCTTCTACGTGTCGTTACAGGGCCGCGTTTCACCGTGGAACGATGTGGGAGGCTACGGCGGAGGACAGCTGGCCCTCGGCTTGCGCGGCTGGCCATGAACGACCCCGAAGACGACACCGACCGCATGGCCCAGCCCGTTCGGCAGAAGGGCGACACCGTGCAGGTCGACGACGACACGGTGCCATCCCACCGCGGCAACGAGCTCGATGGCCTGTCGGCCTTCATCGTGGGGGACCACCGCGAGGACACGGCGCCGCGGCCCCACGACCGCATCTCGATTCACGGCGACGACGCACTTGGTGGCGTGGTCCTCGCCGGCCGCTACCAGCTCGACTTCGAGCTCGGCCGGGGCGGCATGGGCGCCGTGTGGGTCGCGGAGCACCTCACCCTCCGCGTACCCGTCGCGGTGAAGGTCATGCTCGAGCGTGTGGCCCGCCACAAAGACTACGTCCGACGTTTCCGACGCGAAGCGCGCGCCATGTCGACGCTGCGCCACCGTCACATCGTGCAAGTCATGGACTACGGCGTCGAACAAGGGCGCCCATTCATCGTGATGGAGTACCTGCGAGGCCAGAACCTCGCAAACTGGCAGGACGACCTGGGCCGACTTCCCACGATGGCCGAGATCGCGCAGATCATTCTGCCGCTGTGTGATGCCTTCGAGGCGGCGCACAAGGCCGGCATCATCCATCGCGACCTCAAGCCCGAGAACATCTACCTCGCAGAGGAAGGCGACGGGCGCACACTGCTCAAGGTGCTCGACTTCGGACTCGCCCGAATGGACGACGATACCGACGACGACGTCACCCTGACCAAGGACAACCTCGTGTCGGGCACGCCGCTCTACATGAGTCCCGAGCAATGTCGGTCATTGGCGCATGTTGGGCCGGCGACCGACCTTTACGCCATCGGCTGCGTCCTGACCGAGCTCCTTCAGGGAGCCCCCGTCTTCGACGGCAAGTCCCACGCCGATGTTCTCACGCAGCAGATGTTCTCGGCCCCGCCCCCATTGCAGCGCCCCGAGGGGACGTGGCCCGTCCCCCCTTTGCTCGAAAAGCTCCGCCTCGACCTCCTGGCCAAGCGCCCGGAGCTTCGCCCCCCCAACGTCGCCGCCCTGCGTGAACGGTTCCTCGAGGCCCTCGACCCCGAGCGTGAAGCCGCTCGCCTCCCGCCCCGCAAGGGGGCCGAGCCCATGGGAGCCCGCGTCGAACGGCTCCCCGACTGGACGGCGCCCGAAGCCCACATCACCACGCCGCCCGTCGGTCGTCTGAGCGGGGAGGTGCTCATCGTGCACTTCGAAAACGACGCCGACGGTCTGGACGATGCGGCGACCATTGGGCTGTCGACGAGTGGGCTCGGGCTACGCCGCATGGCACCGCACGACACCCCGCCGCCCACCACCCTCGTGGTCATCGACGCGGGGCACGCAATCGAACCCGCCTGCGCCTGGCTCGAAGAACACCCCGATGCCGCCGGCGTCGGGGCCATCGTCTGCGTGCGCGAAGCGAGCGGCCCCGTGCTCAAGCGCCTCATCGCCGCCGGCGCGGCGGAGGTGCTGCCCTACCCCGTGGAGGTAGGGGCGCTGCTGAAGATGGTCCGGCGGCTCCTCCGTCGTCGGAACCGCCGGAACACCAGGTAGGAATAGGCCTACTCTTCCGACGCGACGGTCGGTCCCCCGGCCGAAAGGCCGAAGGTGAGCAGCAGGTTGTTGCGCACCTGGAAGGCATCGAGGAGCTGGGGCTCCCGAATGGCCGCGAGCTCGTAGTCGAGCGATGCCCACTCGACCAGCTTGACCGAGAGTGCGGCCCGGAAAGCGAGGTTGGTCAGCGCAAAGGCCGACTTCTTCTCTTCGCCGGGCGGAGGCGCCGCCTGGTTGTTGTAGAAGGGCGTCATCGCCTCTGCGCTCGCGCGATACGACACACGCTTGCCATCGAGGGCGCCCCACAGCTCGAGGGCCGCTTCGGCGCCAACCTGAAACACGTCGTCGAGCTCCTTCACGTCGATCTGATCTGGGGTCGTGTCCGGGTCGTCATCGAGCGCGAGCTGGCCCTTGGCCAGGGTCTGACGGGCGCCACCGCCGAGGCGAGCCTCGATGCTGAGGCTCTCCCACTTCAATGGCTGCGCGAACAGACCCAGCGACTCCTTGAAGCGCGAGGGTTTGAACGGATCGGTCAAGCCGAGGGTCGTGAGGCCATTCGCCTCCTCCTGCGTGCCGTCGATGCGATTGATCAGGTAGTCGGTCGGGGTTGGCTTGATGTCCGAACCCCGGAACATGGTGGTGTTGTAGGCCACCCGGGCGAATGCGCCGAACCAATCGTTGATGTGGTAGAGGTAGATCGACTCGAGGTCGAGGTTGTCCTGGGCTTTGACCCATCGGTCGATGGCCGGCGTGCGGGTCACGCCGGCGTTCACGCCCACCGTGTTGCGCCATTCGTGCGGACCCGAGATGTAGTCGAGGCCGCCGTCGAGCTTGAAGCCGAAGGACACCGCCGTGCCGTCCTGCTGACCTACGACGCTGCGATTGTCCTGGGCCGTGAAAGTAGCACCGGCATTGAGACGCCAGCTGAGCCCCTCCGGCCTTTCCTTCTCGGCGGCTTCGAGGTCTTCACCCTCGACGATGTACTCCGTCTGAGGCCCCTCTTCTTGGGCCATGGCGGCGGTGGTCGTAAGGAGCGTCACCGCCCCAACCAGAATGTAAGCATGTTTCATGGTGGTCTCCGTCTCAGGGCTGGTCGGACGGCTTCTCAGCCCGCTTGATGATCTTGAATTCGACGCGGCGGTTCTTGCTTCGCCCGTCTTCGCTATCGTTGTCAGCAATGGGCGTATCGGGCCCAAAGCCCTTGGCCGTGAGACGCTCCTTGGCCACCCCACGTGATACGAGCGCCGTCACCACGGCCTCGGCGCGAGCTTGGGAGAGTCGCTGGTTGACGGCCTTGGAGCCGCGGTTGTCGGTGTGCCCTTGCACTTCGACCAGCTCGAGCTCGAGGTGGTCCTTCAGAACCGACGCCACCTGGTCGAGCAGGCTGTCGCTCACCGACTGAATTCTGGCCTGCCCGGTCGCGAACTCGACCTTCTGCAGGATGACGATCTCCTTGCCCTTCAATCGAACCGCCGCGAGGCAGCCGTTCTTGGTGGGGTCGTCGTTGGGCTGACCCTTCACCTCCGGGCACGCGTCGAGGTCGTCGCGAACACCGTCGCCGTCGGTATCGCCGGGGCATCCGTGTTGGGTGCTGTCTTCGTGGGCCGTCCCTTTGACCTTGGGACACGCATCGAGGCTGTCGACGATGCCGTCGCCGTCCTCGTCCATACGGTTGCAGCCGGGGCGACTCGGGTCGGCCTGACCCTCGACCACCGCTTCGGTCGGACAGACGTCGATGTCGTCGGGAACGCCGTCGGCGTCGCCATCGGCGGGGCATCCGGTGGTCTTCGGGTCGGAGGTGGAGACGCCCGCGACGGCGGGACATGCGTCCTGAGCATCCGGCACACCATCCGCGTCGCCATCGGCGGGCGCCTCGGGCTTCGGCGGAGGGGGCGCGGGGCAGCCGTGTTTCTCCGGGTCGTCGCTCTCGACGCCAGCGCGCCCGGGGCAGGCATCCATGTGGTCGGCGATGCCATCGCCATCACCGTCGAGTCGGCGCGTGGGGTCGGGGGAGTAGGTAAAGCTGCTCGCGAAGCGAACGTCAGGCGTGCCGTAGCCCTCGCTGATCCCGGGCCCGGCGGCCGCGCCGAGGACGAAGTCGTCGAGGAACCGGTACTTGGCGCCGAGGAGAAGCTCGCCATTGGTGTTGCGGCGCTGGATGTCCTCGGGGGTGATGCTGACCTTCACCTCGGGTCCGAGCTGAACCTGCTTCTCCTCGCCGAGGTTCACCCCGAACCCGCCGGCGAAGCCGTACATGGTGCCGAGCTGAACGTCGGCGAGCACCTTCGACTGGCGAAACTCGGGCCCGGTGGCGAAGTTCCAGTAGAAGCGCTCGATCTCACCGCCGAGCAGAAGCTCTACCGAGCCACGGACGAAGCCATCCCCCACGAAGGTGTCGCGCTTGCCCGTGGGCGCCCAGAAGTAGCCACCCACGCCGAGCTGGAACACGTCGTGGAGGTCACCGAGGATCGAGCCCTTCACACTGAGGCGCATGTCGCCGAACGCGGCTCCATCGGGCGCTTCGATGAGCTGGTCACCGAGGGGGCTGTCGTCGCCCCCGTGCAGCACCACCCCGGGCACCAACAGGCCAACCGTGAGGTGATCCCACAGCGCCAAGCTGACGTTTCCGTAGACGTAGGCCTGGTCGCGCACCACGGCGTAGCGAGGGGTCGCCCCGCGCCGGTGACTCAGGGTGAACGGGTTGTAGGCGTAGTCGAAGACCACGCCGCCGTGGACCTCGAGATGCCCTTGCGTGGAAGGGGACTGCTGCCCGAAGAGCCGGTCGCCCGCCGGCGACGGGTCGAAGCGTTGGAGGTTGTAGCTCTGCGCCGCGGCGCTCGAGGGGATCGCCGTGGCGGCGAGCAGCCCGAGACAGGACGCCAAGGGTTTCAAGGTACGCATGCCCGCGCCTACAGCACGGTCCGTTCCAAGGGCCGTAGGCCTTCGGGATCACGTCGTGAGGTGGCGGTGGTCGACGGCGATCCGTCGACAGGGACCCACAAGTGCAGGCGGGAACCTACAGGTTCGCGACCACACCACAGCGGTGAGCTTCGCATCTTCGGGGGGTTGTACGCGTGGCACGTCGACTGCTTAGAGGCCGGCCACACACAGGAACCGAACCATGAACCAAGAACAGATCATGAAGACCCTCGAAGGACTGGCCCCACTGGCGGTCTCCTTCGGGGGAAAGCTCATCGCCGTCCTCATTCTCCTCTGGGTGGGGCTCCGCATCGCGAGTCGACTCGGCAACACCATCACCACCAGCCTCGAAGCACGCGAGTTCGACCTGTCCTTGGCGCGGTTCTTCGGCCAGCTCACCCGGTGGGGCATCGCCCTCGGCGTGGGGCTCGCGTGTCTCAGTGTCTTCGGCATCGAGACCACGTCTTTCGCGGCCGTCATCGGTGCTGCCGGCTTGGCCATCGGTCTGGCCTTCCAGGGAACGCTCGGCAACTTCGCGGCCGGCGTGATGCTGTTGGTCTTCCGCCCCTTCAAGGTGGGCGACTTCGTATCGGTCGGCGGCACGACGGGGACCGTTCAGTCGGTGGGGCTCTTCACGACCACCTTCGACACCCTCGACAACCGCCGAATCACCGTTCCCAACGGTGGCGTGGCGGGCCAGACCATCGAAAACATCACCCACCACCCCAAGCGCCGCGTCGACATCGACGTGGGCGCCTCCTACGACGCCGACATCCCGGAGACGCGCGCCCGCCTCGAGCGGGCGGTGAAGCGCATCGAGAAGCGTCTCGAAGATGAGCCCAACCAGGTGTTCCTGAAGGGCCTCGGCGCCTCATCCGTCGACTGGCAGGTTCGCATCTGGTGCCGCACCGCCGACTACTGGGGCGTGTGGGAAGCCACCGTCGAAGCCATCAAGAGCGAGCTCGACGAGGCCGAGATCGGCATCCCCTACCCGCAGATGGACGTGCACCTGAAGGGCGGTCCCCCGGCCATGACCATGCCCGCCGAGTGAACGTGCTCCTAGCGATGGCCGCGTGCTAGGGATCCGCCCATGAAGCTCTCGGCCATCGACCTCGTGCCCATCCTCGAAGGCGAGGGGGCCCACGAGGCGATCACCCACACGCGAGACTTCGCCGTAGCGGCCGAAGCCATGGGGCTGACCCGCCTCTGGCTCGCGGAGCACCACAACGCGGCCGGTCTCGCCTGCTCCTCGCCGGAGCTGTTGATCGCCCGCCTCGGCGAGGTGACCGAACGGCTTCGCATCGGGGCGGGGGGCATCATGCTGCCCAACCACGCACCGTTGAAGGTGGCCGAGTCCTTCCGACTGCTGGAAGCCATGTATCCGGGTCGCATCGATCTCGGACTCGGTCGTGCCCCGGGCACCGACCCGCGCACGGCGGCTGCGCTGAGACGGGGGGTGCACATCGATCCCGACGCCTTCCCCGCCCAGCTCGACGCCCTCCTCGACCACTTCGCGTCGGAAGAGGTGCCGCGACCCGCGTTCCACCCCAGCATCGTGGCCATTCCCACCGCCACCGCCACGCCAGAGCTCTTCGTGCTCAGCTCGAGCGGCTTCGGCGCCGAGGTCGCCGCGCGATATGGGCTCGGCCTCGCCTTCGCCCAGCACATGAACCCCGGCGACGCGGTGTCGATCGTGCAGCGCTACCGAAAGACCTTCACCCCGTCTCCACATCGACCCGCGCCCTACGCGATCGTGAGCGTCTCGGTGGTGTGTGCCGACACCCGCGCCGAAGCGGAGCACCTACGCCTGTCGGGTGAGCTCGCGATGCTTCGTTTCTCACAGGGACGCCGCGACCTTCCGTTTCCCACCCCGGAGACTGCCGCCGCCCATGCGTGGACGGACGAGCAGCAGAACCTACGGGCCATGTTCCGCGAGGCCCCCGTGGTCGGCGACGTCGACGAGGTCGCTTCACGCTTGTCGCGGCTCGCGACCGAGAGCGGCGCCGATGAGCTCATGCTGCTCACGCTCGTGCACGACCAAACCGCACGGCGCCGCTCCTACCAGCGATTGGCCGAAACGCTGCTCTAGCCACCAAGCCGCTCGGCTCGTCGGGCAGGCCCGTGGAACGTTCCACGTGACGTTCTCGGGCATGGGGCCTCGAAGCAAGTCCAGGAAAGCTCCTCCACTGCCATTGGCCCGCGACTTGCTACGGCTCGGCCCCATGGTGACCAACGCAGTGCGTGAGGTAGGTTGGCGGTGATGCGCGCATGGTTGGCGTTGTTGCCGCTGGTGATGGGCTGCGGCTCGAAGGTGCTGATCGATGGTGGGCCGCCCGCCGAGGATCGTGGAGAGCCTCGAGCGTCGTCTGACTACTGACCTCGACCTCGCCGGCTACGAGGTCACGGTCTGGGGCCCCGCGATGGCTCCCACGGCCCTTGCTACGCACCAGAATGTCACCCCCGACGAGGCCAATTTCTCGCCGTCGGGCGACCTCTATCTCTACCGCACTGAGACCGAGGCCCTCGCTCTGCTCGACCTGGAGTCCCTGACGACGACCACCGTCGAGCTTCAGGTCGTGTCCACTCGATTCGCTCGCTACTGGCGCTCGGACAGCGCTGCGTATGCCTATCAACAGGCGCCGGGCACGCTGGTCGTTCGCGACATCGAATCCGAACGACGTATCGTCGTGGTGGAGGGCGCAGAGGGTTTGCGTTGGCGCGGCTGGTCTCCAGAGCTCCCTTGACCCGCAGTCGGTTATGCGGCTGTGTAGGGGCTCGCTGAAAGGAAAGAGACCTTGCTTGGACGTCATTTGTTCGTGAGTTTCGTGGTGGTGGCCGTGGCCGCCGCCGCATGTGGTAGCGATGACCCTGTCGACCCCACGGGTGGGACCGGAGGCACCGGAGGCACCGTGGCGGGAACCGGGGGCACCGGGGGCCAAGCCCCTGCGTGCGGCAACGGGGTCATCGAGGCCGGTGAGCAGTGTGAGCCCCCCAACACCAGCCTCTGCGACGCCAACTGCATGAGCGTGGTGTCGGAGTGCACCGCGGCCGAGACCTACGACATGGCCTGCGCCACCAACACCAACGGTCAGTGGTGCTGGGACGGCGGCATGGGTGGCCCCTTGTTCTGCGGCTGTGATCCCGCGTTCGGCAACGTCGACTGTCAGGTCGACGGCTTCGGGCGCTGTGATGCGGCGACGAATCGCTGCGTGGTCACCCCCGACTGCGGCGGCGATGCCAACGAAGACAACAACGACGAGACCATGGCCACCGTCGTCACCGAGGGGGCGACGTCGATGGGCAACGCATGTGTCTTCGACGACGACTGGTTCCGATTCACGGCCACATCGTCGGCGATCGCCGCCGCCGCAACCTGGACCGATGACGGCGTGACCGACATCGACATCGCGGTCAGCGATTGTGCCGGCACCAACTTGGGCATCGGAGACTCGACCGACCCCTCGAGCGAGCTGGCCGTGGCACGAGAGCTCACGCCGGGCAGCGACTACTGCGTGCTGCTCCGCGCCTTCGGCAGTCCCATGGATGGCGCGGGCGATGCCGCCTACAGCCTGGTGCTGAGCCCGCGTACGAGCTGCGTGTTGGACGGAGACTGCACGGGACCGGAGGTATGTCCGGCCCTCGGCGCCGAGGCCGGCGTGTGCGCGACGAGCGCTCCCGTGGCCAGCTGCGGTGACGACGTCGCCGGCGACAACGACACGTCGGGCAACGCCGAGGTGCTCACGAGCGGGGTGCCCATCACCGAGAGCATCTGCGACGGCGGGCCCAACGGGCCGGCCGATGTCGACTGGTTCACCTTCACGGTGGCCACCGGGGAGGCGGCAAGCCTCAGCGTCAACCAGGCCGGCGGCTTGGCCGATGGCGACGTCGACTACCAGGTGTACGACGCCACCGGAGAGCTCTGGGCGGTACGGGCCACCGTGGACAACCCCGAGGTTCTGTCGGTCTCGGGGCTCCCCGCCGGCACCTACTTCGTGCTGGCCTCGTACTACGACAACGATCCCAACACGCCCGCTTCGGTGAGCTACGACATCACGGTCACCCTGACCGCAGGGAGTGGATGCAGCAGCCGCGACGACTGCGCCCTGCTCGCCGCCAAGGGCGAGTGCACCGCTGGCGTCTGCGGAGCCTTCGAGGGCAACATGGGCCAGGGGCCAGGTCAGTTCTGCGACAGCAGCGACGACTGCGATCCCGCCACGACCGGTTCGCAGTTCTTGAGCGGGCTCTGCTTCAGCGGCGACCCGAACCTCGGCACGGACAACGTGTGTGTCATGGATTGCACCACGCAGGCCGAGTGTGAGGCGGTGGGCATGCAATGCGCCATCATTCAGAACAACCAAGGCGTCTGCCTCGCCCCGTGTACGTCCGATGCGGGCTGCGGCGGCCTCCAGTGCGGTCCCAACACCGGGATCTGCTCCCAGCCGTAGCCGCATCGAGGCTCACTCCCCGATCGGTGGGAGGGGGTCGAGGTCCTCTTCGAGACAGGCCCGAGCGATCGGGCCGAGATCGAGGGGGACCTCGAGTCGTTGGAGCACGGCGTAGAGTCCCCACACGAGGCGCATGATCCACATGGCGGGGGGCGGAAGGGCACGAGTGCGGCTGTTGGGGGCCATGGGGCCGTAGAGGTCGTTGCCTTCGGTGAGGAAGGCTTTGGTGAAGCGGAAGTCGGGCTGCATGAACGGCGCCCAGGTGTGCCGCTGGACCCGCCACTCGTGGTCGAAGTCGAAGCCGCGATGCCGTCCGATGCCACCCGTCGCGTCGAGGGCGGCGGGGAAGTCGTCACGGCGGTTTTCCAGCACGCACGTGGCGAGCGCACGATGGGCCTCTACGAGCGAGCGCTCGAAGAAGCGCACGCAGCCGAAGTCGATGAAGACCACGCGCTCAGGCTGGAAGAGGTAGTTCCCCGGGTGAGGGTCAGCCTGCACCGCGGCGTGCACGAACAGGCTGCGGTAGGCCATGCGCGCCATGATGTGGGCCGCCGCTCGACGTCGCTCGGGCGACGCTTGCTTCAGCGTCTCGAAGTCGTCGCCATCGCACCAGGCAGAGGTGAGCACGGCGCCGGTGGAGCGCTCGGGGACGACGGCCGGGATGTGGATCTCGGGGTCGTCGGCGAAGGCCTTCGCGAAGAGGCGCTGGGCCCTGGCCTCGCGCGCGTAGTCACACTCTTCGGCGAGGCGGGCGGCCATCTCGTCGATGATGCCCGTACCGTCGACCGTGCTCGCCACGGACGCGAGGCCGGCCACGCGGCGTAGCGCGTCGGTGTCGCTGCGAAAGGTCTCCTCGACCCCGGGGTGGCGTACTTTGATGGCGACGGCTTGGTCGCGGTAGCGGCCTCGGTGTACCTGACCGATGGACGCGGCCGCGACGGGCTCGGGGTCGACCGCATCGAAGGCCTCCGCGGCGGGCATGCCGAGCTCCGCCTCGAGCTGCACGGCGACTTCGGGCCACGGCCGGTGGCTCATGCCCGTCTGGAGTCGCGCCAGCTGCGCGCGAAGATCGTCGGGCAGCGGCGTGTCCATGTAGCTCAGGATCTGCCCCACCTTCATCGCCAGTCCCTTCATGCCGTCGAGCTGGTCGCCGAGCGCCCGGGCGAGTTCCTCGGTGGAGCGCCCCGTCATGCCGCGCGCAGCCACGCGGCCGAGCTTGAGCGCAGCCTTGGCAGAAGCCCATCCGCGCCCCTTGCGCGGCAGGGACCAGGAGGGAGGGTCGTCGGCCATGGGCCAAATATGTACGTGGCGCGGCGCGGCGCCCCGATACAAAGTGCGCGCGTGGGCTGGTTCGACGTACATGCGCACCTCACGCACCCCAAGCTCTTCCCGCACTTGGAGGCCATCGTGGCCCGTGCGCAAGAAGCGGGGGTGACGTCCATTTTGAGCAACGGGCTCAACCCCTCCGACAACCAGGCGGTAAAGGAGGCGGCCGAGACGTACGACGTCATCCGCCCTTGCTTCGGGTTCTACCCCGTCGACGCGGTACTGCCGGAGATGGACGCCATGGGGGTGGACTACCCCCGCGACGCCCCTGCGGTCCCCGCAGAGGAGGCCGTGGCGTGGGTGCGGGAGCACGTGGACGAAGCCTTCGCCGTGGGTGAGATCGGTCTCGACGGCTACTGGGTGCCCGAGCCGCTCTGGGCCCGTCAGGAGGAGATCTTCCGCCAGCTGGTGCAGGTCGCGCTCGACGCTGACAAACCCATCATCATCCACACCCGCAAGCGCGAGCGTCATGCTTTCGAGGTGCTGAAGGAGATGGGGGCCGAGCGGGTCGTGTGGCACTGCTTCGGGGGCAAGGTGAAGCTCGCCCGACAGATCGCCGACCACGGCCACTGGCTGAGCATCCCCGCCAACGTGCGCCGCAACCAGGCCTTCACCCGCATGCTCGAGACCCTCCCCCGCGAGCGGGTGCTGCTCGAAACCGACTGCCCCTACCTGGGCCCCGACCGCGAGCGCGACAACGAGCCCGCCAACGTCGCCGGAACCGCTGCCTTCGCCTCGGAGCTGTGGGACGTGACCCTCGACGAGGTGCAAAGTCAGCTCGCCGACAACTACGAAGCCGTCTTCCGCGCCCGCCCCTAGCCTCGCCGCTTCGCTTCGAGGCTGCCCCGCGCGGGGTTGGTGATAAAACCAGGGGGATGACGCCAGAGCGGGCTGCGGAGCTGATGCGGGAGTTGCTGGTGACGCCGAAGTCGGCGCTGAACGACTTCGGGCGACGAAACGGGCTGCCAGGGTCGGTCAATCCGCCCGACCTCGAGATGGCCAAGGAGCTGTTGCAGGCGGTCTGGGTGGGGCTTCAGTCGAGCAGCGGCCCCAACTGGGAGCGCATCAACACGGCCTGGGGTGCCATGCGGGCCAAACACGGCGAGCTGCGCACCGACGACATGGGCCCGCGGCCGCCGGGTTGGATCCGCAGCAGCGAGCCAGTCAAGCCGACCCTCGGCGACCTCGCTCCCGGTGCCGCGCAAACGCCTCAGGTCGGCTTCGTGCAAGCCGGCCACCAGAGTGGCTACCCGCCACATCAGCCGCCTCCCGGCACCGCCCCCAACACGGGGTCCGGTGGTGCCTACGCCGCACCCCCTCCTGGCTACGGGCCCGCACATCCAGGCTACCAACCACCGTCGGGAGGCTACGCCCAGCCCGCGCAGGCGCCGCCGGGCTCGTACCCGCAGGCGCCGACACCTCAACAAGCCCCTGCCCAACCCGCTCCGCCGGCGGAACCGCCCAAGGAGCGATTCGTGCCCCAGGCGAAGCCCAAAGCACCGCCGCCTCCACCGGCGCGACGGCGCGCGAGCGGCACCCCAGACCGGAGTATCGCCAATGATGTCGAGCTCTACGCTTCGTTCTGCGCAGCGTGCTCGGCCTCGCCGGACAAGGTCTTCGCGACCATGGTCGACTACGGCATCGGCAGCCCGGAGATGCGGGCCGAGCTCGATGAGATGTGGCAAGAGAGATTCGACGAGGACGGGGAGCTCCACCAGCGGTGGGAGCACCTGTACCGGCACTTCCGGCAGCATCAGAGCTGACCGGGCCGCCAAACCATGATAGTAACTCAGAACTGGGTTACGCTTTTTCTCCCGGTCCAGCGCGCCATGATCTCTTCGTCGAAGCTCAAGCTGTCCATCTTGGTGATCACCGCAGCCCTGGCCGGCTGCACCGACGATGACGTCATCCCCAAGGGCAACGGCGGCGTGCCCGAGGACCAGGGCTTCATCGCGCACTACTTCTCCGATTGGCAGCAGCCCTACATGCACTTCCGGGTCACCTCGAAGTGGACCGACCTGCCGGGCGTAGCCATGGAGCCCGAGGGCGGGGCCTGGTTCACCTTCGAGCACGACGAAGGGCGCGGGGTCGAGTTCGCCTTCAACGATGGCGCCGACACCTGGGACAACAACGGCGAGCAGAACTACACCACCACCCTCCGCGAGTTCTGGGTGAAGGAGGGCGAGATCTACGACGCGCTCCCGGGCGACTTCTGCGAGAACATCGACTGCGGCATGGGCAGCTGCAACGAGCTCGAGCAGCGCTGCGACTGCGACACCGGCTACCTCTTCGACCCCAACGCCCTCACCTGCGTGCAGGACAACTGCGCTGGTGTCATGTGTGGCCAGGGCGAGCTGTGCGACCCCGCCGACGGCACCTGCCAGGCCGCGTGCACCCCCGACCGCCCGAGCGGCGACTTCACCTTCTGCACCACCACCACGGTCTCAGGCGTCGCGGCGGTGATTCGCTACGACGGGGCAGCCGCCCTCGACCTCGATGCCAGCGAGCTGCGCCTCAACGCCGACACTCTCGACATCGACGCCGCCTATGATTCGGCGACGCAGACGTTTTACATCTCTCGCGCGAGCCTCGAGCCTTCGAAGTACAGCGTGCTGCTGCGGCTGAAGGACACCCAGGGCGCGAGCATCCGGCCGCTCTTCGTTCCACTCTGGGTGGGCGAGGGCATTCGCTACGCCGACTTCAGCTGGAAGGATGGAATCCTCTACCAGATCATGACCGACCGTTGGCTCAACGGCGATACGAGCAACGACATCGACAACAACGCGGGCACCCTCGCCGAGGTCGATGACATGCGCAGCCAATGGCAGGGCGGCGACTTCCGCGGGATCATCGACAAGATCGAAGACGGCTACTTCACCGACATGGGGATCAACACCCTGTGGATCAGCTCACCGCTGCTCAACTCGCACAACTCGCAGCCGGCGGTCGGCCTCGGCGACAACCGTCGCTTCTCCAGCTACCACTCCTACCACCCCATCGTCACCGGCTACACGAACGAGAACACGCTCGGCTACAGCACGCCCATCGAGACCGCCTTCGGCACCGAGGCCGAGCTGCACGAGCTGGTCGAGAAGGCGCACCTCAAGGGCATTCGCGTCATCCCCGACTTCGTGGCCAATCACGTGCAGTCGGAGGCGCAGCTCTACGCCCAGAACCCGAACTGGTTCTTCGGCTACAACCCTTGCGACGGCAACTGGGACCAGCATCGCGTGGACTGTTGGTTCACGACCGAGATGCCGGACTTCGACTACGAGGGGAATCCGGCCGCCGTGCAGGCCGTGGTCGATCACGCCATCTGGATGATCGAGGAGTTCAACTTCGACGGGTTCCGGGCCGACGCCCTCAAGCACATGAGCGACAGCTTCACCCGCGCCCTGAAGACGGCGGTGGTGGAGCAGATCGAGACCACGGTCGACAATCACGACCTCTCCGACGAGGCGACCATCTTCTACATGGTCGGCGAGTCCCTCGGCGGCTGGGCCCGCTACCACGTGCGGGCCGACATGGTGCAGGGCCAAGTCGACGAGGAGTACTATCAGCGCGCCAAGGCGGCGTTGCTCACCTACCAGATGAGCGTGCGTGACCTCGCCAACTGGTCCATCCCCAACGACACCGCCTACCTCACGGCGCAGCCCACCTTCTTCGGGCAGCAGGCGGGCTACCCCGGCGCCATCATGGGGAACTTCTTCGGCAACCACGACCAGGTCCGCGCCCTCACCGAAGCCGGCGGGGATCACCAGCGGCTACGCCTGGCCCAGGCTTTCCTCTTCACCTCGCCCGGCAACATCCCGATGCTCTACCAGGGCGACGACATCGGCACCTTCGGCGGCCCCGATCCCGACAACCGGGAGATGATGCGCTTCACCAACCTCGACGCCGACGCACAAGCGTCGCTGCTACACGCCCAGCTGCTCGGCAAGGTGCGCGAAGCCCACAAGGCCCTCCGCCGCGGCACCCGCCAGAACGTCCTGCTCGAGGATTGGTTCTGGGTCTACAAGGTCACCTACGAAGACGACGAGGTCTACGTCGCCATCAACCGCGACGCCGACAAGTCGTACACCCCGCCCGCAGGCTACGTCGACGTGATGGGCCACTGCACCGGGGGCAACGTGCCCAGCCAGCGCGCCTGCGTCTTCGTCGCGCCGTAGGACGGGATCCCGCCACGAGGGCTGCGGCTCATGCCTCGAGGTGCCACTCGAAGGATTCGAGGTGGTGGCGCAGATGCGTCGCGGTCGGGAACTGCCGACGGACGAGGTCGTTCCGTAGCCCGCGACAGATGGACTTGATGTAGTCCGGCTGTTGCTTGTAGGTGCTCGCGCCCCCCAGCGCATCGTAGAGCAGGCGCACCAAGTCGACGATGTCCTCGCGCTGATAGGTGGTGCGCTTGCGACCACGGTGGAAGAAGTCGAACACCTTGGGGCGAAAGAAGACGCCCTCGCGCTCGATGAACACGTTCCCATCGTGCAGATCGCCGTGATACTCGCCGGCGAGGTGGATCTCCTCCAGGCCGAGGCTGAGGGCGTGCACCAGACTCAGCGCCTCGAAGGGTTCCATCCGTTTGCGCGGCAGGCTCGCCACGTAGCGGCTCAGGACGGGGCCCTCGACGAGCTCGCTCACGAGGCAGCTCACCCGATGGCCTTCGTACTCGATGGTCTCGGTGTGAAGGTATCGGATCACCATCGGACAGCGGCGCAATCGATCGAGCTTGGTCGCGTACCGGCGCAGGGTGGTGTTGTTCCGGTTGCGCTGAGGAAAGAAGAGCTTCACGGCTCGGCGGATGGAGGTGTGCCGCTCGCGAACGCGATAGACCTCCCCTTCCCACCCACTGCCGAGCCGCTCCTCGACGATGTATGCGCTCGCCAGCGCTTGGCCGTGTTGCAGGTCGAACCCATTGACTCGTGTCACGTCGCGGCCTTCCTGGCGCTTCCGCACCGATAGAGAACGAAGGTGGTGTCGTCCGGTTTGCTCGGGAAGCCATCGCGGGGCGTCAGCATGCGCGCGCGGCAAGCGTCGGCGAGCGCCCTGGCGACCTCCGGAAGCGGGCCTTTGCGTACCAACTCCGCGACCTCTTCGACCTGCAAGTTGTCGAAGACACCATCGGTCGCCAACAGCACCGTATCGCGGGGTCGGAGGCGGAGTGGGGTGTGCACCTCGACACGCATCTCCGGGTTGCCGAGCATGTTGGACACGAGGTGTCGCTCCTCGTGAAGGAGCGCCTCGTCGTCGTCGAGCCATCCCGCTTCGACGGCGTAGCCGACTGGGGAGTGCGCGACGGTGGCCAGGCGGACGACGCCGCGCCCCCCGACCACGAGCAGGGTGGAGTCGCCGCAGTGGAGTGCTCGAAGCCGAGGGCCATCGAGCACGGCCACGGCGAGGGTCGTGGCCGCGCCCACCCCGAGGTCCGCTACCCGTCGGTTGGCGACGTCGAAGGCATCGAGGACCGCGTGCCGGAGCGCATCCGGGGCATCGTCGTCGGTGATCGAAGCCGCGACGGCTTCTACCGCGAGCTCGGCCGCGCGCCCGCCAGACGCGTGCCCTCCTGCCCCGTCGGCCACCGCCAGAACGGTGCGCTTTCCCTCGGACCAGACCAGGGCGCGGTCTTCGGAGGGGCGCCCCTCCTGCGTGGGGTCGGCAAACCCGCAGAGGACCGTCGTGCCCGCCGCGAGCTCGGGTCGCTCGAGCAGGAGGGCCCCTCTAGGCGACAGGAACCACGGGTCCAGCATCGCCGCGACCTTATCGCCTTCAGCGACGCGGTGCCCGCCAATCTAGGAATCCGGGGGCCAATGGATCTCGTTGTGGTGATCCATCCATCCGGCGCCCACCCGGCTCGAGGCTGGGGCCGCGACACGCCTTGCCGACCTCTTGCCGACGGGGTGTCACTGCATCGGGACGCCGGCGCCATGCTCCGCGCAGTCGAGCTCGAGCTCGAGCCAAGCCGCGATGCGGCAGGACTCATCACGAGGGCGCCGCTCATCGAGCCAGGTCTCGAGAGGATCCATGCCCTCGAGGACCTCTTCGCAGCTCTGGGCGTGCACTGACGTTGCGGCCACAGCGCGGCCCGCGTGGATGTACACCGGGCACCAGGCGTAAGGTCTGCTCTGTGAGCCCGGCTGGATTCCGACTGCCAGTCGAGCGCCGTCAGAGCTCACGCAGTGAACCACATCGTCTCGTCCCACCTCCAGCCGCGCTTCCCCCGACAGACTCGAGGTGTTGCCGAGAGGGGCGTCGGCGAAGAGCTTCCCGGGTTCTGCCGAGGTCAGCCTCACCCCGAGGTAGGGCCGCTTCGGGATGAAGAAGAGGACGTCGTTCACCCATCCCCAAGGCCCGCCACTCGAAGGAAGCCCGACCTCGGTCGTGACCTGCAGTGTCAGGTCGGGGCCACCATGGATGTCTGCGATGGGACCGGTGGCAGGAACGCCTGCGTCAGATCCATCGCCGCAACCCACGGCCACGACGAGCAGTGCGAGCGATGCGACGCGAACCATGATGGATCCTACGGTGACCTTGGCCGTGGGCTTCCCACTGTGCCCCCGACGGACTTTCCTCGCCGAAGTGAGCGCCCACGGCTCCTGCGGCAACACGCCGGGCGCAAGACGCGTCCATGCCGCTGTGTTGCGGCCTTCGCTTCGAAGCCCGAGTATCGCCGCGTGAAGCGGTGGATGCTCTCCCTCGGCCTCGCCGGCCTGACGATGCTCTCGGTCGCCTGCCATCCGGGATTTGCGGCCGTCTTGTTTCCGCTCGCCTTCAACCCCTGCGACTTCAGCGGCACCTCGAGCTTTCACATGTCTGGTGTGGGGCGCCCCAACTGGGGTGGTCGCACCAAGTGGCTCGACAGGTCCACCAACGAGGGGATTCGGAAGGAGATTGCCGGTGGCCACATCGAAGTCTTCTTTCTCGACAGCACGGAGGACACGAGTCACGCGCTCGCGGGCGAAGCGCTCGAGGTCTACCAGGGGAAGCGGCGGCTGAAGATCCCGTCCCACTTCGAGCACCGGGGTCCGCAGAGCGGTTCTTGCGGTCATGCCTTCGTGACGACCTACGACCTCTCGAGCCTCGAGCCAGGCACCTACACCCTGGTTCACCGTCAGTCCTCGGGCGCGTCGGGGGAAGCGTCGTGCGGAAAGGAGCCGTGCCCGTGGGGGTCCTACCAAGGAGAACCCGCTCTCGTGACGACGCTGGTGATCCCGGGCCCCGACGACGTTCCTTCCCTGTCGATGGAGGAGCTCGACGCACGGCTCGACGAGCGCGCCGGAGCGCTCCAGAACTGCTACCGGCGCGCCGCCAGCTATGGGGATCAGATGCCGGGGGAGCCGCCTGAGCACGTCGTCGTGTCCCTCTCCGTCGTCCCCGACCGCGCCTACGGTCTCATCGAACGCCCCGACGCCGTCGAGGGGGTCACCAAGACCCTCGAGAAGTGCCTCCTGAGCCTCCTTCCGTTCGAAGTAGGCGGTCGGCCTCGCGAACCCATGACCATTCGGGTTCTCGTCGACGTCGAGGGGAAGAAGAAGGCCGATGTCGACGTCTCTCTCGCTCGCGTCATCACGCCCTGAGATGTGGCTTCCGACGTGCGCTGCCCAACCACCAGCGTCAGCGACGGACGAGCTCAAGGGGCCGAGGCCACAGGGACGACGCCAAAGGCGATCTTCGTCACACCGGCGGACTTCAAGAGGTCGAGCATGGAGATGACCCTGCCGTGGGTCACGGCTTTGTCGGCGCGGATCACGGCTCGCAGCGCGTCGTTGGTCTCGAGCGCCTTCTTCGCGCGCGCCACCACGGTGGCGTCATCGCTCACGGGATCGCCGTCGATCATCACCCGTCCGTCGGCGTAGAGCTCCACAGAAAATACCGTCGTCACCGCGCCAGTCGGCTTGTCGAGCGGCAGCGCCGACCTGGCCACGTGGACGAAGGTGCCGCGCAGCGCGGCGTGAAGCGTGGGTTCCTTCTCGAGCTCGTGGTCGAGGATCGCGTGGTGCAGCTCCGACCAAGCGCTGGCGTCGAAGGCTTGGGGAGGGTCGCCGGAGCAGTAGGCCCCCGGTCCGTCGATGTCTTTGCAGTAGGCAGCGGCGCAGGCGTGGGCCACGAGGTGCTGACGAGTGTCGACCGACAGCGATGCCTGTTCGGGAGCCTCCTCCCTCGCGGCTTCCATCCACGCGTCGCGGCAAGTCCCCTTCCGGTAGACCTGGGCGCAGCCCTCCACGTAGGTGCGGAGGGGGTTGCCGTGCCGATCGAGCATGAGCAGGAGGTGCTCTCCGCACACCTTGGCGTCCACGCGCTCCTCGCATCCGAACAGACACGTCGTCACCAGCCCTAGGAGAAGCAGTCGCATGCGGCGCGAGCATACCGTGACTGCGCGGGACGAGCCGGGTCGCCGGGCTCGCTTCCCATCCCCCGCGAAGCCATGGGTTCGGGTGTCGAGGGGTGGTTCACACTTCTTCATATGGCGACCACGGAAGCATCACGTAGGGGCCCCAGGTTGGTTCTGGCGCGGCTCGCACGTGGCCCACACGGATGCGCCCGCCCAGGCAAGCCTATGAAGAACAACAAGTTGCTACTCACTGCGGTCGCCGTCTCACTGGCCGGACTGTGGTTGCTCGCGGAGCCTCTGCCTGCGCTGGAGCTCATCGCCATTCGCAACGCGCTCCTGCAGATCACGGGGATCTTCGCCATCGGTGCGATGAGCATCGCGATGGTCCTCGCCGCTCGGCCGAAGGTCGCCGACACCCGCCTCGGTGGCCTCGACAAGGCCTATCGGCTGCACAAGTGGCTGGGGGTCGGAGGCCTGGCCGCCGGCGTCCTCCACTGGCTGGCCGTGCAGACGCCGAAGTGGCTCTCGAGCCTGGGGCTCATCGCCCGCGGCAAGCGCGGACCACGACCCCCGCAAGAGGTCCTCGGCGCGGTGGAGCAGTTCTTCCGCGATCAACGCCACACGGCCGAGCAGGTGGGTGAGATCTGCTTCTACGCCGCCGTCGTGCTCATCGCGCTGGCGCTCATCAAGCGATTCCCCTACCGCCTCTTCGCGAAGATCCACTGGCTGCTGGTGTTCCCCTACCTCGCCCTGGTCTTCCACGCCGTGATCCTGGCGCGGCGCGCGTACTGGACGCAGCCCATCGGCATCGTGCTCGCGGTCTTGTTGCTCGCCGGCACCCTGTCGGCGCTGAGCGTGCTTCGCGGGCTCCGCTGGCCTCGTGGCAAGGTGGCAGCCACGATCACCAGCCTGACCCATCACCCAGAGGCTGGTGTGCTGGAGACGCGCCTGCGCGTCGAGGAGGGCTGGAAAGGACATCGACCGGGGCAGTTCGCCTTCGTCACGTTCCATCCGGAAGAGGGACACCACCCCTTTACCATCACCTCCGCCTGGGACCCGGCCACCACCGAGCTGGTATTCATGAGCAAGGCGCTCGGCGATTACACCAACGCGCTGCCCCAGCGGCTGAAGGAGGGAGATCGTGCCGTCATCGAAGGACCCTACGGCCGCTTCACCTTCGATGAAGGGGAACGTCAGATCTGGGTCGGCGGGGGCATCGGCATCACGGCCTTTCTCGCGCGTCTCGAGGAGCTGGCCAAAGCCCCCCACCAGCAATCCATCGACCTGCTCCACTCCGCCAACGACCTCGATGAGCAGGCGCGTCAACGCCTGCAGCGTGCCGCCGACGCGGCCAACGTCAGGCTGCACCTGGTGCTCACCGGCCAGGACGCCGACCGGTTGAATGCCCAACGGCTGCGCGACATGGTCCCCGACTGGGACAGTGCGAGCTTCTGGTTCTGCGGTCCCACCGCGTTCGGCCAGAGCCTCCAGCGCGACCTGGTCGCGGCCGGCCTCCCCTCCGACCGGTTCCACCAGGAGCTCTTCGAGATGCGCTAGAGGACGCGATCCAGTCCTCCGCGAGACGACGCGATCGTGCGGTCGGCGTGATGGATCTCGAAGCGGCGACGACTGCTTTGGATCGACCGCACCGGGTGGCAGCACTTGCCCCGGTGTTCCACGAGGGCCTGCTTCCTTCCTTCTGGCCCTCCCCCCCATCACGGAGGCAATCGTGAAGAGTAGAGAAGCGTCGTCGTCGCGGACCACCCGCGCTCCATGGCTGGCTGTGTTTCTGGTGGCGGCCGCCGGCTGCGGCAAGCTCACCGGACCTGGGATCTTCAGCATGGGTCCACAAACCGCCGGCGGCTCATCCGCCCCGGCCGAAGAGCCGACATGCCATCTGAACCCGAACGGCACCGAAACCTGCGGTTACGACTGCAAGCTCAGCCCGGGTGACGGCTACGTCTGCGCCCAAACGCCAGAGGGCACCTGCGACATGCGAGGCAGTGAGGTCGTGTGCACCGATCCCCAACCCGCGCCCGCCCCGCACACCGCCGAAGCGCCCCCTCCGCCATCACCAGCTCCAGCGCCCGCGCCCGAGGGCGACAGCTCCTTCAGCGCCCGGTGTTGCGTCAACGGGGCCTTCTACGACTGCCCGAGCAGCCAGGACCTATCGATCTGCATTGGAGAGCCGGGTCGCCTCATGAGTTGCATCAGCGGATGCGGCATGAGCAGCTCGTGCGACGACCAGTGCCTCAACGACCACGGACCACGCCCCGGCGCGTCGAGCTGTAGCCGGGAACCGTCTCGCGACGGCGAGTGCCAAAAGTGAGGTGCCCGCCGGACCGGTATGGGCATCAGTCAGCCGGCAACGGACATAGGGCCGAGGGCTTGCCCCAACCGAAGACGACGTGCCGAATGTCGGGAACCTCGGCGGCCGCGACCTCGGGAAGCGCGGTCCACGTCACACCGTCATCACTGCGGTAGAACTCTTCGTTCTGGTGGCTCGCCGCGACGTAGTAGTCCAAATAAGCGGAGTAGCCGCCGGCGGAGAAACGCATCCCATTGGCCACCGTCGACTCCTGCCAGGTGAGGCCGTCGCTGCTCTCGAGCATCGTGCTTCGGTAGCCGCCCATGGTCACCCACCCCGAATCGGTGGGATAGAAGGTCGAGACCTTCATCGGTGCGGCGTGGTAGCTCCACGTCGCGCCTCCGTCGGTGGAGCGGCAGTAGCCATCGCCCCCAGGTGCCATGAGGGTGCCGTGGGCGTATTCCATCCGCGCGGTGCATGCGAAGTCGAAGCCCGAGCCGCCGGGCAGCATCTGGTAGGTGAGGCCCCCGTCGGTGCTGGTGGCCAACCATTGCACCTGCTTGTTCGAGTTCTCTCCCCTCAGGAAGTGCGCGCCGAGCTCATCGACGAAATGATGGGAGCGCAGGTGGAACATCTCGTAGGGGAGCTGCTCACCTTCTTCGAACCAGTCACGCCCATCCATGGAGAAGAGACGCCGTCGTTCCGTGATGAGCACGAAGCGCGTGCCGTTGTGGAACATGACTGCCACCGCTCCATCAGGCATGTGCGTGGTCTGGTCGGCCCAATGGAAGCGCTCGGCTGGGAGGTCTTCCCAATCGATGCCATTGTCGGAACGAAGGACGTGGCCCGGGTAGCCCCATCCCGTTCCGACTACGAAGACCCCCTCGTGAAAGGCGGCGCCTGCCGCCATGGCATATGGGTGATGGTCGCTCGCGTCGCTGGCGATGATCCAATCCTGGGCGTACGACGCACCGCGGTCACACGACGTGGCGATGCGGCCGTTGCCGAGCGCGAGGGCGATGGGCACGACGCCCTCTGGCGCTTGGCCGCCTCCGGCACCGCCAACACCTTGCCCGCCCACACCTCCACCGCCCGTGGCAGACGTCGAAGGCCCTTGGCTCGTGGTGCCGCCACCCGCGCCCTGCGCCTCCACGGACGGCTCCTCTGCCCCGCCGCAGGCGATGAGGGAAACGAAGACGAGGGGCAAAAACAGGAGATTCGTACGAAGCATGGCTCAGGTGATGATGGGCAGGGGGTCACTCGCGTCGGCGTAGACGCGGTCGGGCCAGCACGCCTCGGCGTTGAAGCCACCGTTGACCTGCCGAATGACGTCGCCGTAGCCCGGGGTGCCGTTGGTTTCGTACTCGTCGGGCGTGATGCACATCGATTGCAGCACGTTGGCGAGCCAGCGGTTGTACAGGATGCCAGGCTTGCGCTCGAGCGCCTCGCCGGCCGTGGTCGACTTGATGAGCGCATTACTCGCCCGATTGCGGAAGTCGACCGCGTGACCCGGCTTGAAGAACCCGCCCGCGCTTCCGGCCGTGATGACCGGGATGCAGATGCTGTGGTGGGTCAGGTTCCCCGACTCCTGGGTCCACATGGCCAGAGAGTTGTCGAGCATGGTGTTGCCATCCGCATCCACGACCCCGTCCATCTTGCTCACGAGGTCGAGGAAGGCGTGCTCGAAGAAGTAGCGCTTCGATTCGACGAGCGTGTCCTGAGCCACCTGGTTGTCCTGAGCCTGGTGGGCCACGAGGTCGTGCCAATCGCCGGGCGCGACGTCGTTGGAGAACTTCTCCGTCGCCTTGTAGATGGCGATCCGCGACGTGCCGCACGCAAAAGCCGCGATGACCACGTCGTTGTAGAGGCTGTAGTGCTGACCCATGCCCGACAGGTCGGTGCCATAAGCGCCATTCGGGTAGCTGTCCGCCTCTTCGGTGGGCACGGCGACGTTTTCGCAGCTCGCCTGTACGTTGAGGCGCCGCTGGACTTCGTAGAGCCGTTCGATGTGCGCTTCGAGCCGCTGCCGATCGCTCGACGACAGGCGCGCGGCGTGACCGAAGGTGCCCTTCGTGAGCCGTCGGTAGCTCTCGATGACGCGGTCGACCATGAGAGGACGCGTGGGCTCACCGTCATCGGGCGGCACGAAGATCTCGTTGAACAGCTCGAGTGACTTGTTCGCGACGGGCACCTCGATGACGCCGCTGCTCGGGTCGTTGGGGTTGGCGTAGCCAAAGGAGAGCGCACCGTGCTTGTTGGTGCCGATGTGCATCGAGCGCTTCTTCACCGTCGAAAGATCCGGGTAGAAGCTCGACGAGTAGGCCATCACCTGGTCGATGGTCGGACGACTGACGTTGCCGTTGTCGGTGGTCTTCTGGCCGTAGTTCCCGAGCGTGCCGCCGGTGTGGTGACCCATGTACTGGCTGATGTCGAAGCCATTGAGCACCATCATCTTTCCGACCAGGGTGTCGGTGAGGGTCGCGTCGCTCGCCTCGAGCACGGGGCTGAGGCGAGCCAAGCCGTCTTGGACCTCGCGCTGCAGGGCGCCGTAATGGATGTCGTGCCCCGGGTAGAGGGCCATCTGCTGGTCGTAGACCGCGTCGGCGGGATACATGTTCTGCCGCCACACGCCGCCGTGGCCCGTCCACATGGTCACGAACCGCAGGGGCGCTTGGGCGCACGCCGCCGCCTCGGCCGTGCGCGGCAAGAGGGAGCCGAGCAGCGGAATGGCGAGGGTGCAGGTGCTGCCGACGAGAAACTGTCGTCTTCCGACCGTCTTGATCATGGTTCCCTCCGGCGAAGCTTGAACTCGGGTCGCAGTGCGATCTGCATCATCATGTCTTCGATGGTTCCGTCGATGAGACTGTCGCGCAGGCTTCGAAGCTGGCACCCGTCGGCGTCCATGTCCTCGGTGCGGCCGTAGGCGAAACGAAAGTAGTGACGCGCGAGGCAGGTCTGGGCAGCGTCGTTCTGCACGATGGCCTCACTCAGCGAGGCCGGGTCGCTCATCGTCGTCTCTTCGCCAGGAGTGATGGAGATCGTGGCCTCGGTGTCGATGGGCAGCGTGGCGAGCAAACTGCCGTCGGTGGCGTAGAGCGACTCCTCTTCTTGCAACCGTCCGAGCGCGTCGAAGTGGCCGAGCACGAAGCCCGGGGGGTTGATCATGTCGTGGCAGACGGAGCATTCGTTGGACGACTGCGTGAGGTTCTCAGCGAACTCCCGCGACGTGACCAGGTCGGCGTCGGTCGGCGCATCCATGCCCGCATTGGCGGGGGGCGGCGGTAGCTCGGAGCAAAGCACGCGCTGCCGGATCTTGACCCCTCGCAGGATGGGATGGCTCCGCGAGGAGGCGGCGGCGACGAAGGCAGCTCGGGTGAGAAGGCCGACGCGACGTGGGTCGTCGAAGACGGGGGGCTCGCCCTCGCCGTCCCAAACGGGAACCTCGTAGATGCTGGCTAGGGCCTCGTCGGTCGCGAAAGAGCGGTCCGACATCATCAGGTCGCGGAAGGTGCCCTGCCGGGCGTAGTAGGCGAAGAGGCGTTCGACCTCGGTGCGCATGGATGACCCGAGCGCATCGTTGGGCTCGATACCGTTGGCGAAGGCCATGAACTGCGCGTTCTGGTCCAGTCCGGCGTACTCGGGCGTGTCCTGCAGCCTCAACCAGCCGGTGACGAGGTTGTGCAGGGCGGCATCGAAGCGGGGATCGGCCATGAGGCGCGAAAGCTGGGCCCGGAAGCCCTCGTCGGTTTCGAGCGAGCCGTCGGCCGCCGCCTCGAGCAACGCGTCATCGGGGGGGGCCTGCCAGAAGTGGAAGGCGAGGCGACCTGCGAGCTCGTAGCCGGTGAGAGGAAAGAGGTCGGCGTCGTCCTCGGTGGCGTCCGCTCCGTCTTCGATGCGGAAGATGAACTGGGGCGCCTGCAGAAGCGCGACCAGCCGGTCGGCGAAGGACGCGGCGGACACGTCGGTGGCGCTTCCGAGGGCGTCTTCGCTGAAGAAGGCGATCTCTTCGTCGGAGAGGGGCCGACGGAGCGCGCGACGCCCGAAGTCGCGCACGAAGTCACGCACACAGGCCTCGTCGTTGCCTTGGTCTCCGTCCGTCGCGCAGGTGCCGGCGAGGGCCTCGAGCCGCTCTGGGCTGTTGGTCGCAGCCAAGGATGCCGCCGTGGCGACGTCCCAGTGGATGTCGGTGTGCACCTGCGAGACGGCTTGGTCTTGCGTGGCGTAGTCACGGCCGTGCTCGGGGTCGAGCGAGTCGGGGGGCACGCGGTCGAGCGCGCCTTGGATGTCGGCTGCCACCTCGCCACCCACGAGGTGGCGAATGGCGTTGATGTACTGCTCCCGGGACAGCCGCCGCATGGGGGTCGCCGTGGGCCCAGCGCTCTCGTCGCAAGACAACCCCGTGGGATCGGGACCGGACACGTCGGGGGGCTCGTCGCCCCCGATGATGCCGCGACAACCGGCGACCAGAGCGAGGCAGCCGACCGTGCCGACCGCCCACCTGCGCCTCGCGTTTCTCCGCTTCGCTTTCATGGGACTCGACAACACGGAGCCCGAAGCGGGGCGCCCAAGCTCAAAGAGCTCGCCCTCGCAGCGAGAAAACCGAACGCGCATCCAGCCACAGCGGAATCCTCGAACGAGGACGGCGCCGAAGGGTGGGCAGGCCACGGAGTTGCGGCTTCGCGGCATCCGATATGTTCGGGCTTCGCACTCCGTTGTGCCTGTGTGACGCTGGTGGCGACGATGCGAGAGGGCTCCGAAGAGGGGGCCGACGAACACGCGGGGGCGGCCGCCGCCCCCGAGATCGACTGGCAAACGGCGATCGCGCGCTACGACCGGCGCGTGGTGGTGTCGCTCCTCGCCATGGGGTTAGGGCTCGACCAGGCCAAGGACATCGCCCAAGAGACCTGGCTGAAGCTCGTCGAGAAGGAGCGCCGCGGTGAGCTCCACGCCGTGAAACTCCCCGGTCTCGCCATCAAGCAGGCCCGCTTCCTCGCGTTGGAGGCGCATCGCGGGCGACGAAGCCACGCCACCGTGGATGACGTACCGGAGCTCCCCGATGGCACGCAACGCATCGAGGAGACCGTCGCCGGCCGGCGCGACTTGGCTCGGGCCGAGCGCGCGCTCGCCGAATGCAGCCCGCGGGCGCGGGAGGTCTTCGGGCTCGTCTACGGCCCCCATGCTCCGAGTCACGCCGAAGTCGCCGAGCAGCTCGGCATGAGCGTTCAACGTCTCCGCCAAACCCTGTGCGAAGTCCGTAAGCGACTTCGCCTCGCCCTGAACGAAGACCATGACTGACCATCCACGCCCCGAAGCGCTCGAAGCCTACGTGATGGACGCCCTCTCCGCAGACGAGGCGGAGGCCCTGGAGACGCACGTCGCAACGTGCGCGCGCTGCGCCGAGGCGCTGTGCCGCGAAGCCCGGCTCGAGGAACACCTTCACCACCTCGGCGCCGAGCGGGGTCGTGAGCAAGAATCGCTACGGCCCGGGAGCCGAGGTGACCTGGCGATCGCCGGCGCCGTCCTGCTCGCGGCTGCAGCGGGCGTCGCGCTCTGGCTTCGGCCAGTGCCGGGCCCCGTCAACGTGGCGCAGTCCCAGCTCACCCACCACGTGCCTCCGCTGGCGGTCTGCGAGCGGCGCGCGGACCTCTGCGACGACCCCGAACGCCACGGCATCGCCACGGTGGGCACGGCGGGCCTCGAAGTACCTCGGTACGAAGAGGGTCCGCCCCTGATGTCCTGGCGCGCTCAGAACCAACCCGAACCCAAGAGGAGCTCAGAATGAAGACCTACGAGAGACGCGCATCCGTGAGGTGGCTGGCCATGGCCATGACCAGCCTCGGCGTCGCCACCGCGGCGGCGGCCCCCCTTCCCCCGGAGCCCCCTGCGGGATGGACGATGGCGGGGGATCGCAACGACGCCTTTGCCGTCGTCGTCGACCGCGACGTGCGCCACGAAGGTCCCGCGAGCGCCCACCTCGCCTGTCAGAAGGATGAGGTGGATGGCTTCGGCGCCTTGATGCAGACCATCGACGCCAAGCGCTACCGCGGGAAGCGGATGCGGCTGTCGGCCTGGGTCAAAGGTGCGCTGGGGAACGGGCATTGGGCGGGTCTCTGGATGCGGGTCGATGGTCCCGGCTCCTCGAGGAACACCCTCGCCTTCGACAACATGATGGACCGGCGCATCCAAGGGGAGAGCGACTGGGCGCGGCACGAGGTCGTGCTCGACGTTCCCGAGGAAGCGATTCGCATCGCCTTTGGCATGCTCGTGGTGCGCGGCGGTGAGATCTGGGTCGACGAGCTCGCCTTCGAGGAGGTCGGACACGACGTCCCCACCACGAAGCCCACCAAGCAACACCGGCACGAACCGACCAACCTCGACTTCGAAGGAGGACAGCCATGAAGCGCTCGATGACCCTTCTCTCCCTGCTCCTCGTCGCCTGCGCGCCCGAGGGGAAGCACGATGCAGAGGATCCGCCCGCAGACGGCGCTCCCCTCGAGGCGCCTGCCGTCGAGGCCGAAACCGACCCCAGTGTCGTGCCCCCGAAGGCGGGTGAGCTACCCCACGGGTGGCAGCTCGCCGGCATGGCCGCCGACGAGTACGAGGCGACGACCGACGCGGACGTCGTGCACCAAGGACGCTTCAGCGCCCGCTTGCGCGCCACCGTCGACAAGCCCCGGGCCTTCGGCACCATGTCTCAGTTCTTCGAGGCCGACCGCTACCGCGGTAGCCGCATCCGGCTGAGGGGCTTCGTGAAGGCCGAAGGCGTCGCCAATTGGGCGGGCATGTGGATGCGTGTCGACGAAGGCGGGGAGCCCGTCGTGCTCGACAACATGCAACGCCGCCCCCTCACGGGTGACGTCGAGTGGAAAGAGGTCTCCATCGTTCTCGACGTCGCCAAACAGGCGGACCAGATCGGCTTCGGCATCCTCCTCGACGGCCCGGGCACGGTCTGGATCGATGGGCTCGTCCTCGAAAAGGTCGACCTCACCGTCCCCACCACCAGCCTCGGCTCGAAAGAGCATCCCCTCCCGGAGGAGCCCGCCAACCTGACCTTCGTGGAGTAGCCGCGACGGCGCTCGATGGCCCCGCGTCAGTTACCGTCGATCGCGGGTGCCATCGACTCGACGAGGGCGTCGAACGACGGCCTGAAGGCATAGGTCGACGAATCGGTCACGGTGACGTTGTCGGCACAGATCGAACCGAGCACGCCCTGCGATCCTATTCCCTTCAACACCTGTAGGATCCGCGGCGCCGGGTAGGCGTAGTCGCGGCGTCGAACATCCGTGAAGCCCGCACCATCGTGGCAGATGGGGTTGTCCACCGAGGCATCGCAGGGGCAAACGACATCGGGGTCGTTCGTCGTTGAGCAGTTGATGGGGTTCTCGAGGTCGAACACACAGACGTACTGCAGGTCGTCGTGATTGAGGAGCGCGCGTTCGTTGCCGCTGATCGGATTCTGACTCGTCTCACTGACCGTGGCCCCGGTGATGGGGTGGGTGCCGGACCGCGGTTGATCGGATTGACGCATCAAGGGATCGCTCGGCAGGCAGTTGGCGGGGTCGGTGTGGTAACAGCTCGGGTCGCCGAGGATCATGTCCCACGTCCCGCGCGAGACGAGCTCTTCGGCGCTCTGGAAGCCTTGGTCGAGCGCGGGTGAAGGCGTCGCCGAGTCACGCGCGATGTCTTGCCACGGCACACCGACGATGGCCGCCAAACGCACCAGCCCCGGACTACGCACCGCGGTGATGTCGTCCGTCAGGTCGAGATCAGTGAAGATCGGATTGTCGAAGAGGGTGCCGTCGCGGTCCGCGACCTGCGGGTTGTTCAGAGCATCTACGTAGCGCTCAATCGGATAGAGGTAGTCCACACCAAATCGCCGCTTCTGGTCCCAACACCTGAGGTTGATGTTGTCTTCGACCGCGTTGAGGCTGCCGCCGCAGGTCGTGTCCGTCGGGCAGCTGCCTTGATCTTCCAGACACGACTTACAACACTCATCGTTTGGATCCATCGCGCACTCCGCCCGTGGTCTTGGTAGTCGCAAGATCGTCGAGCCCATGGATCCGGGGTCGAAGGTGCTGGCCATCAGGAAGTTGTTCCCACCTACCTTCATCGAGCAGTCGTCCTCATCGGTCAGCATCACGATCGCGAGCAACGAGTCTGGACGAAGAAATGCCTCGCGCTGATTCAGGACTACCTGGTCGAGGCCCGTGGGTTGGGCATCGAGGTTCATGACCTCCACATTCGCGTACGGGGCCGGGTCGATGAGGAACCGGTACCAGGCTTCGAGGGGCTGTTCGAACCCGCACCCCGTCACCGCGGCGCCTTCGATGATGTCGCGCAAATTGGGCACGACGTCGGTCACCATGGAGTCGCCGGGCGGGGTCTTTCGACCCTCGGGGTCCCAGGCCAAGAAGCTGAGATTGTCGTAGGTGGAGACCGTGCCTCCCCCATCACGGCGGTTGATGAGATGCGCTTGGTCATTGCTTATGGACATCTCGATGCAGTTGTCGGCTCCGGCGGTGCCGAGGGAGGTGGTGATGACCCCGAAGTGCACGTCGCGCAGCCCCTCTTGCTCGAGCTGTCCGAGGAAGTAGGGGATCGTTTGGGCGAGAAGCCTTTGCTTGAAGCCGGTGCCTCGCGAGTTGTCGACGACGAAGAGCACGTCGGCTCGGTCGGTGGGAACGACCACCGTTCCTCCGCCTTGTCCCCCCTGTCCGCCGGCTCCACCGGCGGCCCCGGCCCCACCGGCAGCTTCGTCGGCGAGCTTGCGATCACCGATGGTGATGAGATGACAGGAAGCGGCCGTGATGGCGATGGCGCCGAAGAGACTCAGTTGTCGTGCGAATGACATGATGGTCCGTCAAAATGCTCCGGTGACCCAAGCGCCGCCGGGCGTCAGGGTGAGGCCAACATCGCTCTCTTCGGGTCCGCTGAGGACGGTGAGTCCGATGACCCCGAGGGCCAAACCCACCCCTGCCACCACGAAGCCCGCGGTGGACACGTGGGAGAAGGTCTGGGTTCGATTGAAGAGGTCTTCCTGCTCACGTGGGCACAGGTCGTCGGGGCAATCGAGCTCGGAGCTATCGCTCAGCGCGAGGCCCCCGAAGACGCTGCCCACGATGAGTCCGGCTCCGCCCACGGCAAAACCCACCCACGCCACGGGCGACACCTGAAAGCCTTCAGCGCTGTCGGTGGGGGCGGGCTTGGGCGGAGGCGGGTTGGCGCCGGGCGTAGGGACGGCTGAAGAGCGAGCCGGAAACGCCAACCGAAGGGTCTGACGCGCCTCCTGGCCGAGCTCCACGGTCTGCGAAGGAAGCTGGGATTGCCCATCCTTCGTGCGGGCCTGAATGTCGTAGCGACCAGGGTTCAGCTGAACCGCCACGCCCAGCTTGTCTGCACCCCACACCTCATCGCCCACCCGCACTTCGACCTCCGTCGCCGAGGCGCCGACGAGCTCGAGGGTGAGCTGGGGCAAGAGATCGTCGAGCTCGGCGAGCTTCTGCTTGGCCTCCTCGCGGGCCGTGACGAAGGCCTCCGGCTCACTCGGCTTGCGCTCTGGCATGTCGAGCAGCGACTGGTAGGTAGCTCGCGCCTCGACCCAACGTCCTAGCTTCTGTTCGGCGCGCGCGACCCAAAGACGCGTGGAGGGAACCTTCATGATCGCGTCGGCGCTGCGAAAGCGCTGCAGCGCATCGGCGAACTGCTCGGCGTCGTACTTCTCGCGCCCGGCAAACATCAACTCGCGAGCCGCATCAGCATCGGTCGAAGACGGCTGTGCATGAACATGCCCCACCGGGAAGCTGAGAAGTACGACCGACGCGAGCGCGAGCGCCCAGGCTCGACGGGGCTCAGAATCCAAAGACATCGGTCCTCTTCTTCTTCTTTTTCTTTTGCGGCACCGGCGCCACGGGCGGAGCCGGCGGAGGATGGGAAACGGTAGACGGGCGGGGAGGCTCGACCGGCGGCCCGGGCGCGTTGGCCGTGGCGGAAGGGGCCGGTTCGCTCGACGTCGATGCCGTCGCGGATGGCTCGACGACGGGCTCGGGCTCCGGCTCCGGTGCATCGCCGGTCGCAGGCTCTGCCGTCGCCGGGTCTGCCATGGCGGGGGTTGCGGAAGACGGTTCGACCTCACCATCGCCGCCCGTCAGCGCGTAGACGAGACCACCACTCGCGAGCGCGGCTGCCACTAGGCCCAGGATCCAGACGCCGGTACGCCGTCCCGACCGTTCAGGGCTGAGCGTACTCGCCGCTCCCTCCAAGGTGCGCGCTTCTCGAATGCCGATCTGAGGTGGTGCTACTCCGGTCGTGCCTGGGGCAGCACCAGGCACGCTCTGCATGGTTCCGACGCCCGTCGAAGAACCGCCGGCACTCGCCAGCGTCGACGGTGTCGCCCCGGGCAGGGAAGACGGATGGCTCGGACGCGCCACGAGCGCCTCCGGCACGGGCTGACCGGGGACCGTGCCCGACGGGAGAATCGCGGTCGCAGCCAAGTTGGTGGCGCGGCAGGCCTCCGCGAAGGCCGTCGCGAGCTCACGCGCGGTTTGAAACCGCTCCTCGATGTGCTCGGCAAAGGCGCGGTGAAAGAACGCATCGATGGGCGCCGACAGCTCCCGGTTCACCGTCGAGGCGTCCGAGTAGGTGCGGTTCATGACCGACATCATCACCTGGCCCAGGGTCTCGCCCCCGAAAGACGGTCGCCCCGTCAGCAGGTGGTAGGCCACGACCGAAAGCGACCAGAGGTCGGCCCGGCCGTCGACGGCTTTCGGCTCCGTGAACTGCTCGGGGCTCATGTAGAGGGGCGAGCCGAGCATGGCTCCGGTCGCGGTGACGCTCACGTCCTGGAAGGGCTCCACGCTCTTGGCGATCCCGAAGTCGAGGACCTTCACGAACAGGTCGAAGCCCGTATCGACGAGGAACAGATTGTCCGGCTTGATGTCCCTATGCACGATGCCGAGCGCATGGGCCCGCTCGAGCACCTGCGCGGTCTGTTTGACGACGGTCATGGCGTCGTCGCGCGACAACCGTCGAACGCGCTCGAGGCGGTCCTCGAGGCTCTCGCCGTGCAGGCGCTCCATGATGATGTAGGGCTGCCCGTCAGCGGTGACCCCGCTGTCGTGCACGGTCACGATGTGAGGGCTGCCGATCCGGGCTGCGGCCCGAGCCTCGCGCTCGAGCCGCTGCACGGTGTTGGCAGAGGCCAACTCGGCCCGGATGAACTTGACCACCACCTCGGTGCCGAGTCCCTCGTGGCGCGCCAGCCACAAGCTGCCCATGCCGCCTTCTGAAAATTTCTCCAGAAGGCGCACCTTGTCGGTGACCCATGCGTTGGTCTCCCCCTGACTCGACCCCGAGTTCACACCAAGCCCCAAGTAAGCAGAACTACAGCGTAGCGCGTGCTCACCCAGCGGTGCAATCCTCGCAAGCCCCCCCCGGCCCCAGCTGACCGGCCACCGCGCCGTGTTTCTAGGCGGGCGACGGACGCTTCAGTCACCCGCGGCTGGCACGCCGCCGGGGATCGAATCGCCCACGATGAAGCGGTCGAACCAGTCTTTCCTGCCGTGGTGATGTGCAGCGAGGAACGCAAGCAGATAGCCCTGAACGGCGCGATTCTGCGCGATCGCGCCTTCGGCGAAACCGACGTCGGTGCCCGCCACGAGTTTGCGCGTCGAGGGCATGGCATCTCTCGTGGTCGGAGCACTGGCGTCAGCGACGAGCTCGAAGGAGGCGTCGGCGTGGCGACCCTCTAGCGCGGGACCAACCTGGTCGGGTTGCAAGGTGACCAAGGTCTTCACCCGGAAGATGGGATGTCCTTCGAGCTTCTCCGCCAGTAGACGAACAGTGGTGGCCCCGCGGCCATGGCCGACCAGCGCGACGGACTCGACCTCGGCGTAGCCGGTATCGGGCCAAGAGAAGGCGAGGAAGTCCTCCATCAAGAACAGGGCATCTCGACTCGCAGCCCGGCTCGACTCGTCTCCAACCTCGATGCTGACCGAGATGAACCCGTTGCGGGCGAGATGACGTTGCAGGTAGCGATAGCTCTCGTAGCCCAAGGTGCTGGATGGTTGATGGTCGTGAATGAACACCACCAGCGGGCTTTGGGGAGTATCGTCACATGAGCCATCGACACCTCGAGGAAGGTAGACGCGCGACTTGATGCCGTACCATTGGTAACCGGCGCGGCAGTCACCGGTCGCGAAGGAGAGGGCGGGGTCACGGGCAAGGTCCTCGAGCGACGGGATTGAAGCCAACAACGCCGAAGAAAGCGTGGAGGCGGAAGAATGAACCGCCGACATCAGCACCCACGCACCCATGGCGCAAACCGCAACCGCAACCATGCCACGCCGAATCCGATCGACGGAGCGCGTGCGGCGGAGTGACGCCGAACGAGTGACCTTGGCCGACCGGTCGGGCCCCCGGAAGGTTTCGGTCGTCGCGACTGGGCGATGCTCGCCCGCGAGCCCGTCATCAAGCGCCTCGACCCGAACCGATGCGATGGCGGTTGGGCTGAGGGCCAGCGCCTCCAGAAGGCCAGCGTGGGCCTTACGCGCCGACGCAAAACGTCGCGCGGGGTCGACGTGGGTGCACCGCGCAAACCACGGGTCGAACGCCTCCGGAACCGTGGTGTCGTACCGGGCTGCGCGCGACGAAGCAGATTCGGGAGGGCCGTGCATGAGACGAGCCCCCAGCGCAAACGGGTTGTCCGCCTGCTGTTGTTCGAGCTCGTAGAACGTGTGACCTACGAGCATGTGGAATGCAGACATCCCGTAGGCGTAGAGGTCGGCCGGCGGACCTACCCGCGCACCGGTGAACTGCTCGGGGGCCATGTACACCGGCGTCCCCGCGATGAAGGTCGACGAATCATCAACACCGTGGCGCAACAACTTCGCGGTCCCGAAGTCGAGGAGCTTGACCGACGGCCTGCCGTCGCCGTCCCGAGTGAGGAACATGTTCCTCGGCTTGAGGTCGAGGTGAACGATGTCCTGCTCGTGGGCTGCCGTTAGCGCGCACGCGACGTGTAAGAGACAGAGGGCGACGAGCTCTGGCACGAGAGCGCCCTCTCGCTCGATTCGCCGCCCAAGGTCCTCCCCTTCGAGCAGCTCCATGACGACGAAGGGGCGCCCGTCGTGCACGCCGGCGTCCAGCACCCGCGTGATGTGGTCGTCGACGAGCGTCGCCGCGAGACGCGCCTCTCGCAGAAGTCGCTGCCGTTGGGCCTCGGTCGAGGGTCGCGCCGCGAGAAGCTTGACGGCGCATGGCCTGTTGGTGACGACGTGAGTCGCCGCGAAGACCTCACCGAAGCCTCCACTTCCGAGCCTACGCTCGAGCTCGTACCGATCGTCGAGCGTGGTTCCCGAAGTGATGATCATCCGAGCCGAATCGGCTCAGACCGTAGCCCGCGCGACCGCCGTGGGCCACAGACCTCGACGCGGCGCACCGCGTCGAGGTGCAACGACCCCATGGAGACGTAGTCAGAGCGAGCTCTTCAGGGCTTGGTAGTAGGCCTCGTAGCCCTGGGCCGACGGATGGAACGAGGAGTAGTTGGCGGCGAGTTTTCCGACGAGCGTCTTGTACTTCAGCTCGTACTTTCCGCGCTTCTTCACCACGTAGGCGATCTGCCCCCGGACGGCGTCGTTGACGTAGCGCGACGCCGCGCTTGCGGAGCAAGCTCCGTGACCGGCGAACTCGCTTTCCACGGGAACGAACCGAACCTGCGCGTCACCGAGCTTGGCCACCGCGCGGGAGATGGTTTGATTCAGCTCGTCGACGCGAGCGTCGGTCCACTCCGCCTCCTTCACGTTGATCCCCGTGACGCCGAGGCACTTCTTCTTCGGCTGCATCAGACGCGGGTAGCCGAGGATGCGAATCTCCGCGTCGGGCGCACGATCGCGCAGCATCCTCAGGACGTTCGCGAGCCGCGACTCGACCGTTGCGTAGTTGACGATGCGGTGGTCGGGGTTCTGGTCGCAGGCCTTCTTCTTCTTGGTGTTGGTAATGCACTTGGCGACCGTTTGGGGCCAGTTGCGACCCGCCTTCGAGCGCAGATCGTTGCCGGAGATGGTGAGCGTGATCAGCGTGTGGGCGCCCTTGTTCGGCAACTCGCTTTTGATGGAATCGAACTGATTGAGAATGTTGCCGATGAGGCCGCCGCGGCAGGCTGCGAACAACGACTTGGCCCCCCATTGTTTGGCGAGGCGTGGGCCGGGGGTGCTCTGGGTTTCGCGGTAGCACGTGTCTTCACCGAGCGGCCGACTGCTCTCGTGATGCCCCAACGGACCGTGGTCGTCGTAGCTTCTGGGCCCCGCGTGGTATCCAGTGCCCGAGCTGAACGAGTCCCCCAGCGTCACCACGTGGGTGAACTTGCTTCCACTCTTCGACCCGTTGTTGCCCCCTCGCCGACCGCGACGTGGAGGACGACGGCGACGAGGCCGCCGTTGCAGCTCTCGCGCATCGGAGACTTCCGCGTCCGCAGGTTGCCGCGCTCGCTCGTCGACCGTCTCACCCTCGCCTTCCTCGGGCGACCCCGCGGGGACCCAACCGGCCGTTCCAAGCGTCAGGCCAACACCACACAGCAACATTCCGAGCGTCTTCAGCTTCATGAACTCTCCTCCACCACCCAAGCGGTGTTCCTCATGTGAGCACTTGGACGATGGCAGCGCGGTGCGATTCTCGTACGTCGTACGAGGCACGAGGTGTAACCTCGAGACCCCACTTCGAGACGAGGTGAGAACTCGAGGTAACGCCCAAGGCGACGCGCCTCGTCACCTCGGGGCACCGTGGTATGGTCCTGCCATGCGCGCGAGCGCCGTGGGTTTTTGGCTCTGCCTCGCGCTCTCCTCGAGGCCTGCTGTAGCTGCCGAAGCAGCGGCCGCAGAAGCGCTGTTCGACGATGGCGTGGTCGCCATGCAGCGAGGAGACTACGCGCATGCATGTCCACTCGTGGCCGAGAGCCTACGGATGGAGCCCCGACCGGGCACGCTGTTCACCCTTGCAGAGTGCCGTCGGCTGGAGGGAAGAACGGCTACCGCGCTCGCCCGCTATCGCGAGTACCTGCGCCGCTTCGAACGAATGGACGATGCGCAGCGACAAGCCCAACGTGGACGTGATGCGCTGGCGCAGGAGCAGGTGGAAGCGCTGGAGGCCGAAACGCCGAAGCTGGAACTGGTTCTGGAGGCCCCTCTTCCAGACGGGGCGACCGTCAGCCGCGACGGCGTCACCTTGGGGGCTCCATCGCTCGGACGTCCCCTTCCCGTGGACCCAGGGCAGCACACCATCGTCATCACCGCGCCCGGCTACCGCGACGTCGAAGTCACCGCGGAGGCCCTGCGCGCTCAGACGGTTCGGGTGCCCTTGCCCCGGCTCGAGCCGATCCCGGTGGCCCCGCCTCCGGCACCGACGCAGGAGACGGTTCCGGCGCAGAACAGGGTCCCGCCGCCCCCACCATCGCCGGTCGCACCGCCGCCGACCGCCGACGCCGCCGGACCCACGGCGTGGCAGGTGGCTTCGTACGGGCTCATCGGGGTCGGCGCGGCGAGCCTCGTCACCGGCGTCATCACCGGCGCCATTGCGCTCGACCGAGGAGCCACGGTGCGCGAAGAAGAGTGCACCTTCGTGGGCGAGACCTGCTCCGCCGCAGGCGTGGAGCAGCTCGACGACTTAAAACCACTGGCCCACGTGAGTACGGCGACGCTCATCACAGGCGCCGTCCTCGGCTCGGCGGGGATCGTGTTGTGGGTCGTGGAGCCCACGGAGTCCAACACGCTGAGTGTTAGCTTCGGGCCTTCGTCTGTGCTCCTGCGGGGGGCCTTTTAGGCGTGCCCGCCCCCACCATCGGCTCGGGCTCCGTGCTCGACGGCAGGTACCACCTGCTGCGCCGCATCGGCGGTGGGGGCATGGGCACCGTCTTCGAAGCAGAAGACCTCGAGGACGGCGCTCCCCGAGCCGTCAAGGTCATGCGCGTGGGCGGCGACGAGCGTCGGGGCGTGGCGCGCTCGGCACGGGAGGCCAAGCTCGCCGCCTTCATCGAGCACCCCAACGTGGTGCGGGTGCTCGACGTGGGCGCACACCACGACCCCCCGTGCTCGTTCCTCGTCATGGAGTTGCTCGCTGGCGAGGACCTCGGCGCTCGCAGCACCCGCCTCGGTCCCCTCGGCGCCGAGGAGGTTGCGTGGATTCTGCGCGAGGCGGCCTCTGCGCTCGACGCGGCACACGTGCGCCAAGTGGTTCATCGGGACCTCAAGCCGACCAACCTCTTTCTCCAGGTCGGGGAGCGAGCGCCGAGCCTCAAGGTGCTCGACTTCGGAACCGCGAAGCTCCTCGACGACACCGCCTCGTCGGAGACCACCCACAGCCTCGGCACCCCCATCTACATGGCGCCCGAGCAATTCCTGACCGAGGCGCCCACACCGGCCGTCGACATCTTCGGCCTCGGCATGACGGCCTTTCGACTGCTGACGGGGCATCACTACTACGAGCTCGAGACCGGGCAGTGTCCGAACACCTTCGCGCTCGGTGCGCGTTTGATGCGCGGCGTGCCCGAGGGCGCGATGGCGCGCGCGCACCGCTACGGGATCAAGCTTCCCGAAGCGTTCGGCCCTTGGTTTGCGCGAGCCACCTCACGCGCGGCCGAAGACCGCTTTCAGACCGCCACCGCCGCGGCAGAGGCGTTCTGCGAGGCCCTGGAGGTGGATCCCACCCTGGACCCGAGCACCCTCGACCTTCCGGTGCTCGAAGCGCCCGCGGTACGCGAGGACGAGCCTTCGGTCGACACCAAGAGCCTCAGCGTGGGCGACCGAAGCGAACCACGCCATCGCATGCCGTGGGCACGGACCGCACTCGTCGCGCTCGCGATGACTGGCCTAGCGCTTGCAGTCGGAATGAGCTCGAGGGGGAGCCGCCCCCCGCCGTGGCTACGCCCCGGGCTCGGTTCTGCGATGCCCCCCCTGCCTTCATCTCCCCCGCCTGCCGAAGTGGTCCCCACCATCAAACCAACCGACGCCGAGACGCGGTCACCAGCGAATGAAGAACGCCCTGGCCACGCGGCACCCCGCGAGCCGGTCGTGCCCCGTCAGACCGCAGTGCCTCAGACCGCTGTGCCTCGGCCCACCCTACCCGAGCCCGCTGCCCCGCCATCGCGGGCCGACCTCTGGACCCGAGAGTGATGCCGACCGACACCCAGACCCACAGCTTGCTCGAAGCGCCGTCGCCCGGTGAGCTTCACGTGGTGGTCGTCGACGGACCATCCGCGGGAGCCTCGGTGGTGCTCCGGAGCAAGGTCGTCATCGGGTCTGACGAGACCTGTGACCTCATCCTCGAGGACTCCACCGTCTCGCGTCGTCACGCGGTGATGACACTGGCCGACCAGCGCGTACGGATCCGCGACGTAGGCAGCCGCAACGGCGTGTTCGTCGGCGACACCCGCGTGCACGACGGTGTCTTGGCCGAAGGTGCGGTGGTTCGATTGGGCAAGTCGGCGCTGGCCCTTCGGCCGCGATGGGCCCGGCGCGAGGTCAGCGCATCTCGGGCCCATCGCTTCGGCGAGCTCTACGGCTCTTCCGTGGCGATGCGCGAGGTCTTCGCCATCCTCGAACGGGCCGCGGGCAGCGACGTGCCCGTGCTCATCGAAGGCGAAACCGGGTGCGGCAAAGACCTCTGCGCGCGGTCACTGCACATGGCGTCACCGCGCGGTCGACGGCCTTTCGTGGTGTTCGACTGTGCCTCCGTTCCGGAGTCCCTCGCCGAGTCCGAGCTCTTCGGGCACGTCCGGGGCGCGTTCACGGGAGCGCACCAGGACCGTCAAGGTGCCTTCGAGCGCGCCCATCGCGGAACGCTCTTCCTCGACGAGCTCGGCGAGCTTCCGTTGAGCCTGCAACCCAAGCTCCTTCGGGTGCTCGAGAGCGGCGAGCTCACCCGCGTTGGGGATGGACAGCCCCAAGCCGTCGACGTGCGGGTCGTGGCGGCCACCAACCGCAATCTCCACGCGGAGGTGCAGCGGGGTGCCTTTCGTGCCGACCTCTTCTATCGGCTCGATGTGGTGCGCGTTCACGTGCCGCCATTGCGGCACCGACCCGAGGACATCCAGGGGTTGGCCACGGATCTGCTGATGGGCAAGCTGCCTCCGGGCGATGAGGTGCAAGGCGACAACCTCGCGCTTCTCATGGCCCAGCCTTGGCCGGGCAACGTGCGTGAGCTTCGCAACGTACTCATGCGATCCATCGCGCTCTCGGCTCCGGGCACGCGCTTCGACGATCTGTCCATCGGCCTGGGCGCGACGGGCGGGCCCGCGGCCTCCTTCGGCATGTCCTATCCAGGCGTCGTGGCGCCGTTGCCGTACAAGGAAGCCAAGCGACTCCTCCTCGAGGGCTTCGAGCGTAGCTACTTGGAAGCCTTGATGCGCCGTCACGACGGCAATCACACGCAAGCCGCCAAGTCGGCCGGGATCAGCCGGAAGCACCTGCACGAGCTCGTCAAGAAGCTCGAGGCCAATGAAGATGAGCAACGCGTACCAGAATAGCCCCGTCGCCCAGCGGACGCGCCCGCTGCTCCCGCTCCTCGGCGCCCTGTGGCTCGCGGCGTGTCACCTCATCGCGGTGGGCCAGGTCGAAGAAGCCGGCTGCGAAGAACGAGGCCACACGCTCTTGCCGGTTCCGGCCGCGTCGCAGGGCGCGTGGGAAGGGCCCTTCCTGGCCACGCGGTCTGCAGAGGACTTTCTCGCCCCCGACAGCTGTCCCGCGACCCTCACCGAAAGCGAGCGTCTCCTCGGCCGCGGCTTCGACGAAGAGAAGGCCATGGCCTTCGATTGCGGATGCGCCGTGTCAGGGGACGCCTGCCGACTGGGACTGAGGATCCACGACAATCCAAACGTCACAGACTGCAACGAGACCGACCACGAAGTGGATCGGCTACCGGCTGAGGGTTGTATCACCATCGACGCACAACCCGATTGGGATGCGTCCATCGAATCTCCCCCCGTCAACGCGCGTTGCGAGCCCCGCTTCGAACCAGAGAAGCCGCCATTTCAGACCTCCATACGACTATGCACCCCGTTAGCCGCGAATGATGACCCCGACGAAGGCCTCTGCATCGAGACGGCCCCCGGCGGGTTCGAGACCTGTGTACTTCACGTGGGCGAGGTCGCGTGCCCGACCAACACCCCGTACCAGCGTCGCGACGTCTTCTACGAAGACTTCGACGACGGGCGCGAGTGCATCTGCGGCGAGGCGGATGGAACCGAATGTGATGGTGTGGTCGGCCTCTATGCCGAGCTCAGTGATTGCATCAACAATCCCGACCTCGTCGCATTGCAGGTCACCACGAAGAAGTACTGTCACGCCATCGACCAACCCTTGAAGGCGGCGAGGCTGCGCGAGATCGATTCTGCGCCAGCCTGCGGCCCGACCACCCTGGAGGGCAGCGTGCGTGAGGTCGGCGCCGTGACCGTCTGCTGCTCCGGCCCCTGAAGCTGGGTCGAGTCGATCGCGCCGAGTGATGGTGCTCCTCGAGAACGTCTCGGAACGTTCCACGCGCGGCGAGCCTCGGGTAGCGCGAGCCCGGGGAGGGGTACGGAAGCCCCGATCTGGATGACGCGTCGCAGGCTCGATTCTTGCCGTGGTACGCCCCCGTGCAATCCAGGAACCCATCGATGACCCCTCCAAGGTACTCCGCCATCGGAGCCATGCTCCTCGCCACCCTCATCGGGTGCGGTGAGGAGGAACCGTCGTCGACGGGCGAGACCTCGCAGGGTGGGGACTCGACGTCGGGCTCCACCCATGGGTCGGGAGGGGGAGCGGGTGTCGGCGGCCTGGCGGGAACGGGCGGCGCGGCGAGCGGCTCAGGGGGCGGCGTAGGGGCTGGCGGCAGCGGCGGCACTGGAGGCGCTGGCGGCGGGCCCATCTGCGCCATGCCAGCGTCTCAGGGCGGCGCGCTGTGTTCGACCTTCGGCGTAGCCATGAGCAGCCCCACGCAGGTCCCTTGTCCCCCGTGTGCGCCCACGCCGGGCTCTGCCAACCCGATGTGCACCAATGGGCAGACCGCACGTTGTGCCTACTGCACGGGAAACGGGCAGACGGCCGAGATCTTCTTCTGCGCGGGCGGGGCGTGGTCTTCCTCGGTCGAAACCGGGTACTGCGCGGATTGCCCCGCGGGGGGCGGCATCGCCCCCACGCCCGGGCTCATCACGAACATCGACAACCAGAATTGCGCCGGCGCGTACACTGGCCCCGCCCTGGGAGAGGACGGCCACCTCGCCGCCACGCGACTGGTGCCCTCAACCTACCCGGCGACGGTCGGCAAGGTTCGATATCAGATCGTCGTGACCTCGGTCTGTCAGCCGTACGCGCATCGCGTAGATGTCTTCAAGGCATCAACGGTGGTCCCACCCGCCGACCCTACGGTCATCGAGTCGTTCAACGTTCCCGCCAATGCACAGGGCCCCGACTTCAAGATCGAGCTGACGCTCACCAACCCCATCACGCTCACGGCGGGGGAGTATCTGTTCGTGGCCGTCGAACAGAAGCGCTCCGGCCTCAACTACACCTGCGTCGCGACCTGCGGCGGCCCCAACCAGCATACGGATCGCAACTATTGGAGCAACGCCGACACCATCCCCTACCTGTGGGCGACGATGGCGTCGTTCAACATCAAGACGGACTTCATCGTCGAGGCGCTCCCCTGAAGCCCGTCCTGCCCGCGTCTCAGGGTGGATGACACGGGTTCGCGCCCGAAGCTGCGGGACGCGGGTCTAGGCCCAATGCCGTTCGGATAGGCACTGGCTCGGTCGACCTCGACCTCGACCTCGAACCTCGACCCTCGAACTCGAACTCGAACTCGAACTCGAAGTCCGACCTCGAACCTCGAACCTCGAACCTCGAACCTCGAACGTGGAGCCTGAGGGGTGCGAGCTTCGTTTCGCCGTGCCTTAGCTCGCCCTGCGGGGTCGGAAGGACACGATGGCTGTCGTTGAGGTGCCGCAGGCGCCCCTGGGAGGGCGGAACGACAGCCATCGTGGCGTTGAGGGCCGCCAGTGTGGCCTTCGCGGCGGCATGGGGACGTTCGAGCCCTGCAGGGGGTAACGTCCCGGTGGGGCGGCTGCGGTTGGCTGCGTCTTGGCGTGGCCTCCGCCGGCACTGAAGGGTCGGAAGGACACGATGGCTGTCGTTGAGGTGCCGCAGGCGCCCTTAGGAGGGCGGAACGACA
>JAUHZF010000204.1 GCA_030426145.1 Polyangia bacterium | reverse complement strand
CGAGGTGCAGATCGAGCTGTGGCAGATCGAGGTCGTCGGGCGGCAGCTCGGCCGGACCCTCCTCCGCCGCTTCGGCAGCTGGCTGGGAGGGGGGGTCATCGCGATCGCTTCCGAGGTTGGACATGCAGATGTGAGGGATGGGGGAGAGGGGATCGACGATCAAGCCTTTTTCTCGCCGACGATGTTTGGTTAAGTGCGCCGATGCCAGGTGACGCTCAGCTCGATGCCCTGTTGGCCATGATGCGTCGCGACGGCATGGTGGTCCAGACGATCACGGTTCCCACGGCGGCGGTGGTCTACGTGAAGGCCATCCTCGAGGCCTACCCCGGACTCGCGTCGGTGCATGCGGCGCGGGGCAAGGCGCAGGATGAGCGCACCCGGCTCTTCATCGCTTCGAGCCCCGAGGTTCAGGACGACGTGGCCGACATCTGTTTCCGTGACCTCGCCGAGTGGGGCGCTCTACCCGTTGGCGAAGGTGCGAGCGCAGCCCAGACAGATCGAGCCGTGGAGGGCCTACGGGCTTGACCATGGCGAAACGACGCAACTCCCCGACCCCTCCCCGGCGGTCGGCACCCACGCCCCCGGCGCATCGGGCGTGGCGTGTGTGGCTGCAGTCGCTCGCCACCGACGCCGAGGCGGTCACCGCAGCGGCACACCTCTACGGCGAGCTGCCCCCCGACGCGCGCAATGCCTGGCTCGACGCCCTCGAAGAAGACATGCACGCGCTCAACGTGCCCGAGGTCGCGGTGTACGGCCCGCTGCTCGCCGTGGAGCGCGATCCGATTCGCCTCGAACGCATTCGCGAGCGCGCGGGCAAGTCTCTGGGGCCGGTGACGCGGGTGCGGCGCGCTCTGCTCGGCACCGCGTCGGGCGGGGTGCGGCTCTCGGTGCTCGTCATCCCGCTCTACCTCGACTTTCAGCGTGTGCTCGTCTCGCGCTTCGTCAAGGACTGGGGCTTCGAGTGGGTCAAGCAGGACCCCTTCGTCCCGGACGGCGATGCGCCCGTCGCGGGAAGCACCATCGAGGGCGTCAAGCTCTACCAGAGCTCTACGGAGGCCGTGGTCGACGAGCTGGCCCACGCCGTGCTCGCCCATCGCCGGCGCGGCCTCGAGGTCCCCGAGGTGCTCAAGCACTGCGCCGACCTCTTCAGCGCGCGCAACGTCGGTTGACGGGCCGTCGTCGCCGGTACGGGCTAGATTCAGGACAGGACATGCTCTCGCGCCGTCATCTGCTCTTGCTGCCCTTGCTGTCGGGCTGTGGCGCCGAGCCGGTCGAGGCGCCCGACGAGGCCCCCGACCCCGTCGCCACCACGCCGAGCGGCAAGCCGGAACGCACCTTCAGCTACGTCACGCTCGACCGGCGTTTGGTGACGCATCTCACCTACCGCGGGCGTATGACGGTCATCGTGTTCGCGGCCACCTACGACGCGGGCTCACAGGTTCAAGCGCGCTTCGTCGAGACGGTGTTCCGGCGTCACGCCCCGCGCATCAACGCGATGATGGTGGTCATGGAGGCGCCGCAGAATGCCCCTCTCGCCCAGGCCTTTGCCGACTCGCTGGGGTTGTCGTTCGATGTCGTGATGGCCGATGCGGCCACCATCGCCGGAGAGGGACCCTTCCCGGGTCTGCATCACGTGCCGAGCGTGGTCCTGCTCGACCGCCGCGGACGAGAGGTGTGGCGCTACCTCGGGGTGGTGGACGCCCGGGCGCTCGACGACGCGATCAGTGACCGGGACGACCAAAGTCGTTGATCAGCCCTGCTTCGTCGTCGAAGTGCTCCGAGCGTTGAATGAGGGTGGCGTAGGCGATGGCCTGAGCCTCGTCGTCCCGCGTGGTTTGGCTGAGCTGGAACCCGATGCGAAGCTCGTCGTTGCTCTTCATGTGCTTGAAGGGGAAGCCATCCTCGGGGTGCAGCTGCTCGCGCCAGGGCTTGAGTTGGTAGTAGCTCATGCGCGCCCCCATCACGGCCGCTCCGCCCGCGCGGACCGGGAGGTAGGTCACGTGCAAGGAGCCCGCCGAGGTGTGAACTTCGCCTCCCACCGCCGCTTGTCCTTCGAGGGTCATGCTCGGTGAAATCAACACGAGCTGCTCCGGAGCCGCACAGTCGCTGCAGGTGGTTCGAAATCCGTAGAACAGCCCCGAGAGCAGGGGTTTTGGCTTGATGACGGTGCGCCCGCTCACGTGAATGCTGCAGGCCTTGGCGTCGAACCAGCCGTCGTAGACGGTGAAGGTCACGTCGTTGGCCTGCCGTCGTAAGACCTCCCAGCGCAGCGGCTGTGGCCGCGTCGCGTGGTCGTTGCACGTTTGGTAGAACGGATGTGTTCCGTGGGCGCGCATGTCGATGTGGCCCGCGCGCACGACCGTGAGGGGGGCCTGCTCGTTGCGCAGGTAGATGCGTCGGTAGTTGTTGACGGGTCGTCTGAAGCCGCTGTGGTGCGGCCGATCCTTCACCTCGAGGCCGCCGGTGCCGCCGGTCGAGGGCAAGGAGGTGGGTACGTTCTCGAAGGTGTTCGGCTTGGGCAGCTTCACCCTCGGTAGCGCCGCCACATCGAAGGCCACCGGGTTGACCGGGATCGGCTTGCCGTCGTTGAAGCTCCTTCGCACCGCGAGCAGGCCGGGGCGACCTTGCGTCGGAGCGGTCGCTTGCACGTAGCTCACGGGGCGGGATGCGGGCGGCGAAGCCTCGGGCTCGGGCGTCGCGACCTCCTGGGTCGGCTTGGGCACCGAGGGAGGGGCCGCTTGCGGAGGTGGCGTGCCTCCACAGGCGGTGACGAGGGTCAGCGCGAGGCCGAGCGTGATGGGGCGGCTCACAGCGTCTCGAGGTAGGCGGTGAGCGCGAGCGCGTCGCGCCGCGAGAGGTGCAGCGTGTGGCCCATGCGACCGCCGGGGTTCATCAGCAGGTCTTCGAGCGTTGCGAAGCGGCCATCGTGGAAGTAGGGCGCGGTCCCCCCGACGAAACGGAGCGACGGCGTGTCGAAGCCCTCGTCTGCGCGAGGACTGGGCGAGAACGACGGGGTGGCGGGCGCAGCGAGCTTGTGCTGGTTGGCGTCGGTTCCGCCGCCGCTGTGGCAGCGTTCACAGCCCTGGGCCTGGTCCTGGAAGAGCGCCTCGCCGCGGGCGATGAGCTTGGCCTTGCGGGGATCGGGGAGGGCGCCGCGTTGCACCGGGGCAGGCATCGCCTCGAGGTAGGCGATGAGCGCATCGATGTCGTCATCGGCCTTGTCGGCTCGATCCTTCAACCCCGTGCCGCCGAGGCGCTCGAAGGTGTTGTCGAGGTGGACCTTCAAGCTCTTGTGGGCACCGAGCCAGGAGAACGGAGCGCTGCCCCGCAGGCGCCCAGCGAGCATGATGGTCTGCCGCGGTCCGACCGGGGTAGGCCACGTCAGAGCGTCTTCGCGCCCGTCGGGGTGGCAGCTCGCACAGGCGCGGCCGTCCTTCGAGATGGCGGGATTGTCGGTGGCGTGAAACACCTTGCGCCCCTTCTCTTCGAGGGCGCTCAGCTTTTGCACCTTGGCCTTGGGGGCAGAGACGATCTTGGATGGCGTCGAGCCTTTCGCGGAGAGGTCGATGACGCTCAGCTCCCGGTCGAACTGCGACCAAACCACGGCTCGCTGGGCCGACTGATCGACGGCCAGACCCAGGGGGCCTGCCGGCACGGACCAGCGCCGGCGCTCGAGGTTCGACGGGTCGACACCGCGAGCGTCGTACTCGACGACGGCATTGGTTCCGACGCAGGCGACGAGCAGGCTGTCGCGCTGGGTCACGGTGGCGGCAGCGCGCGGGAGCAGGCACTCGCCCTTGCTGCCCGAGCTGCCGAACTTGCCGCGGTTCATGCCGCCGATGAGGGCGGGCGTGAGGTTACGTTCGGCGTCTTCGTCGACCACGCTGATGATCGGAGCCTCGAGCTTGGCGAACTGTGCGTTGCCGTAGCCCGAGGAGGGCCGGGTCGCGTCGCCCGGCTCGATGGTGACACGGGGCGCGAAGATGCGGCCGCGCTTGGGGTCGAGGGCCCCGGGGATGGGGATGGTCTTCGCTAGAGCGAAGCCCTGGCAGCTCTCACGGGTGGTCTTGGTGCCGGCCGCGAAGCCGCGGCTCGGGTTGACCACCGGGACTCGAATGTCGATGGGACGCACCGCATCGCGACGCTCTTCCAGGTCGACCACCGACACCTTGCCTCCCACGACGTGGGCGACGAACGCGCGGCTGCCATCGTCGGCCACGAGCACGTCACGAGGCTCACGCGACAGGTCGTGCTGTCGTCCCGGCTTCAGGGTCGCGGCGTCGAAGCGGGTGAGCTTGCGGGCCCAGGCGCTGGTGACCACGAGATGCTGGTCGTCGGGGGTGGCGGCGATGCCGAAGGGCTCGGCTGGGGTGGCCTGCGTGCACACGGGGGCCAGCGCCGCCTGAGCATGATTCTCCGCGGGCTCGAGGACCTGGATCCGGTTGGCGTCGCGCAAGGTGACGGCGACGCGTCCGTCGTCGAGCACCAACACCTGGGCCGGCGCACCGGCGACGGGGGTGCGGGCCCGGGCGACACCGCGGTCGAGGTCGAAGGTGAGGATGGAGTTGTCGTCCGCGTCTGCGACGTAGGCCAGGTTTTCGTCACCGAGACGAACGAGAGCGACCTTGCCGCCCTTGCGGGACAGGTCTGCCCGCACCGCACCCACACCGGGGTGCCGACGCGCGCAACGCGCCACCGCAGGGGGGGCCGCCGTCGTGCTCGAGGCTTCAGGGGCCTTGGTCTCGGGACTCGTTCCGCCACAGGCCGCGGCACTCGCCGCGACCAAGCCCAGAACGCCCAGCGCAATCCTCTCCTTCATGCTCTCCCCTTTCGGCCCCAGCATCGACGGTTGCCGCTGCCTTTCGATCTCCAATGGACGTGATACGCCCCATACATGTTCCTTTCACTTCGTCGGGTTCGTGCTTGGCGCATGTGTCACAAACGCGCGCCACGACCGCTGTGACACACGCTTTGGCACAAATGAGGTGTGCCGCGCCTGTGCCAGCTTGTTGGTGTTGTCAATAGTTTCAGTAGATTAGGCCTTGGCCCAGCCGTTGCAATTCCCATGGGCCATGAACAGCCGACACATCTTCCACGCGAGCCTCGCCGCCGTCCTCCCCCTCCTCAGCCTCCAGGCCTGCGCGGTCGACGCCGTCGACGACGAAGAGGTCGATGATGTGTCGATCGAGATCGTGGTCGAGGACCCGGACTGCGTGCTCGAAGACCTGATCACCTGCGAGCAGACCCTCGACCCGTCCGTGGAGGGCGTCACGACCTGCATCGAGGACGAAGATGGCCTTCGCGGCTGGGGCACGTGCGTGCCGCGCACGATGGAAGGCCCGGACGACTGTTTCCAGGGTGAGCTCTGGGACGGCGACCGCTGCTCGGCGGGGTCGACGGTGAGCACGCCGATCGTGCTTCGTTTCGGGGCCGATGAGGTTCGCTACACCCGCGGCGGCGGCGACTTCGACCTCACGGGCAAGGGCATGTCGGTCGCCACCGATTGGCCCACGGCGGCCACGCCGTGGCTCGCGCTCGATCGGGATGGCAACGGGCGCATCGAAGATGGCAGTGAGCTCTTCGGCTCCGGCACCCGTCTGTCCTCCGGACAGCTCGCCCACCATGGCTTCGAGGCCTTGGCTGAGCTCGACCAGAACGGCGACGGAGCCATCAACGCCGCCGACGCCGCCTTCACTTCGCTGCGGGTCTGGGCCGATGACAACGGTGACCGTACCAGCCAGCCCCACGAGCTGAAGACCCTCGCTGAGCTCGGCATCACCTCGCTGTCGGTTCAGCACCGCGTGGAGCAGACCTGTGATGCGCGCGGCAACTGCGGACGCGAGCGCGCCGCATTCACCTTCGTCGTGGACGGTGTCGTCCGTCACGGCGAGGCCGTCGACGTCTACCTCCCCTGGCGTTGAGTGCCGATGGAGGGCCACCGACGCTACCCGTCGTCGTCCGCCAGATCGTCTGTTTCCGTGCCGTCAGCCCCACAGGCGAGCTCGTCGGCTTCGTAGAGAACGGCTCCACCGGGCCGCAAGGTCCGAGCAACTCAGCTCACCGCCGCGGCCAGTGCCGCGGCGGTCCAGCGGGTTTTGGCACTACTCGGCCGCAAGCGGTTCGACCGCTTGCGCCACACCCGGGATGTCGGAGTTGTTCTCGTAGTAGGCGCGGCCCATGAACTTCTTCACGATGGGGCCGTAGAGCTCGTCGGCTTTGCCCTGCGCGAGGTCGCGCACGAGCTCGAGGTCGACCTTGGCGGCGGCGCGGAACTCGGGGTCGCGGAGCTTGCTCGCCGCCTCGCGCACGACGCCTGGGATCTTGTTCATGATGCCCTTCACCTTGGCCGTGGCGTTGCGGCGCGCGATGGCGCGGCGCTCGCCGGCGCTCAGCTTGATGAGGGGCGCAACTTCATACACGAGGTTGGCGGCCGAGCCGGCGACCACGTGGGGGGAGTGGTGCAGCGGGGAGTTGAAGCTCGGGTTGTCCTTCAAGAACTGCCGCACCTCTCGCTCCGTCACACCGGCCTTCTCGTAGGCCTGACGCAGCTCTTCTTCGGCCGCGATACGCGCCTTGTAGATGTACATCTGCACGCGGGAGTAGAAGTTGGTGGCACCGTCGCCGCTCGTCTCCACCGCGCAGAACACCGTGCCGGGGTACTTGGTCGTGATGAGCGACTGCACGCCGTCCGACACGCCGCTCGAGGGCATGCAGCCGAAGGGCTTCACGCTCACGGTCATGTGGGCCTTGCTCTTCACCACGTTCATGATGAGCTTGCCCACCTCCATGTGGCCCTCGCCGCCGCGGAGATCGTTCGAGTAGTAGTCGTTCGCGATCTCCGCGATCTTGTCCATGTCGGGCAGGTGGTAGCCGTGCAGTCCGGGCGGGATGGCGAAGATCTGGAAGCCGATCCGGAGCGCCCACTCGGCCGCCTTCATCGTGGCCAATCGCTTGGCCACGTCGAACTCGCCCTGGTGCTCCGACAGGCCCTGGTTGCCGTCGTCGGCGTGGCGCAGGTCCTGGCGCTCGCGGGTGTCGCGATCGACCTCCCAGATGTTGTAGAGCAGCCACGCAGTGACGAGCTGCACGTAACACTCGGCGCCCTCGCTCTCGAGGAAGTGCTGCAGGTGGTAGTTGCCGTCGCCCTCGGTGGTCATGGCCCAGAACTCGCCGATGATGGCGGTCATGGGACGGGCCCGCAGCTTGTCGACCTCGATGGCGTCGAAGAGCTTCCGGCAGCGGTAGAGGGCCACGAAGACGTTCGTGTGCTCGGCCAGCGCCCGGTAGAGGATCTTCTTGGCTTCCTCCTGGGCCCTCAGCGTGGCACCGGGCACCACCTCGTAGGGGCGGATGCGGTAGCCGATGGCGTTGATGACGTCGCCACAGACCAGCGCCTTGATGATCCCGATGAAGAACTCGGGGTTCAGATCCAGACCCTGCTCCTCACCGGTGGCCTGATCGAGACCGCCCGTCTGCTGGAAGAGCATGACGCGGAAGCCGTCGAAGCCCGCGTCGCGCAGCGCCTTGCGGTACTCGGTGACGTACATGCCGAAGCGGCAGGGGCCACAGGCACCGGCGGTGAGGAAGACGTAGTTGTCGATGACTTCCTTGGTCGACAGACCCTTCTCGTCGCGCAGCATGATGAGGTGCTTCACGAGGTTGCCCACCGTGAAGTAGGTCGGGTTGCACTGCGCGCGGTTGCCGTACTCTTTGCCGACCTGGAGGGCGTCGGTGTCGGGGCAGCCGATGTTCTCGACGTTGTAGCCCACGCCCCGCAGCGCGCCTTCGACGAGGAAGTCCTGCGCCTTGGTGAGGCCGCTGATCAAGAGCGTGACGTTGGGGCGCTCTTCCTTCTTGAAGGAGGGGTCGATCATCTCGTCGACCCACTGCTTGCGACCCTCGTGGATCCCGAGGCGCTCGCGCTCGGCCTTGGCGTAGGCCTCGATGTGCTCTTCGATGGCGGCGTCGGACAGCTCGGCGGTGCCGTCGAAGAGGGGGAGGGACTTCTTGTTCGGAGCGTGGCTTTCGATCGTCATGTTCTTCCTCATTCGGCGGCGTCGATGGCGACGACGGAACCGGTGGCAGTCTTCTTCTTGAGCTGGACCAGACCCTTGGGGGTCTCCTTGGGGGCGGGGCGCGAGGGCTGGTAGGCCCTCACCTTGTCTTCTAGGGCGGCGATGGCCTCATCGAGGGAAGCATCACGCTGCTGACGCAGCTCGAGCTGCCCTCGCTTGGCCTTCAAGAGCTCGAGTCGCTTGGCTTCGATATTGTGCGAGAGTTCGGCCTTCTTGCTCGCGAGATCTTCCAGCGCCTCGGTGTGCATCGAGAGGCTGTGGGCGTAAGTCTTGACGCGGATCTTGATCGAGCCCGAGGGCTTGTTCGCGTCGAGGTCGTGTTGGGCCGCGAAAGGAACCTGCGCCGTGTTCACGATGCCCTCCACGATGCCGTAGGTGGGCGCGTCGTGGCCACACTTGAAGCTCGATAGATCCAAGAGCGCGAGGTTGGGATGCCGCGCGGCGTACTTGACCGCCCAGACCTTCTGCGCCGAGTTGGCAGAGTAGTTCTCGGGCCAGACGTCGTTGATGTCGAGCGGGTTGCCCTCCCCGAAGAAGCGCTTCAGGTACTCGGGGTCGCGCGGCAGTGAGCGCACGCTGAGGATGGGGTAGCCCAGCACCTGGTACTCTTCGGGGATCCCGTGGTTCAGACCCGGGTCCGAGTGGTAGGGGCGACCGGTCATGAGCACCGCGATGCGGTTCTCGTGCTCGACCGTCTCCAGGATGGCGCGGCCCTTCTTCTGCAGGTCGCGGTCGAACTCGTCGAGTGCCCTCAGACCCTCGCGATGCGCGTGGTCGTTCTCGTCCTCGGTGATCCCCAAGCGCGGGCCCCACACGTCGAACATGCGGCGCGCGGTCAGGTTCATCTCCGAGAACGACAGGCCCGGGTCGAGGTACTCGATGTTGCGGGCAGCGAAGAAGTCGACCTCCTTCGTGAAGGCCGCCTTCATCACGTCGGGGGCGCCGGCCACGATGGGGCAGCTCGTGCCGTCCATCGTGTTCTCGAGGAAGTTCGGCACGTTCATCAGGATGGGGAAGAAGATGTAGTTCAGCTCCTTCTGCTCGTGATGGTGGAAGAGGAGGTTGTGCACGTGGGCCTGCACCACCTTGCTCGGGAAGCAGGGGTCGACCGAGCCGTACTTGCCGCCTTCGACCCACATCTCTTCGCTGGTGGGATCGCTGAAGACGACGTTGCTCTTCCGCACCCCGAGGGCCTCGAAGTAGGTCCGGAAGTAGGGCGCCGTGGAGTACATGTTGAGTACCCGCGGCATGCCGATGCGTACGTTCTTGAGCCGCTCGCGCGCCTCGGCGCTTGCGCGACGGAACGGACGCTTGACCGTGGTGCGCTTGATGCCGAAGAGGCCCCGCTTCACCTCGATGTCGTCGACCAACGTCCCGTTGGGGGGCATGGGGGTCGGACGGTAGAAGTGCTTGAAGGCTTTGCTCCCCTCGTAGTCGACGAGGTTGGGGAACTGCTTGGCGATCTTCTTGCGCTCCTTCACGAGGGCGAGCATCGCGTCTTCGCTCTCGACGGTGCCTTTCTCACACGAAAAGCCCGAGATGTAGCGCGCGGTCGATCCGTCGGGACAGGTGGTGTCGATGAAGGTGCGCTTGCACTCGTTGGGGCAGAAGTGACACGTCGTCGTCTCGTCGGTGCGCGTCGTGTATTCGATGTCGATCGCCGCATCCATGCCGATGAACGTCGAGTCATCGCGTCGACGCACGACGCGAAGCGCCTCGAAGGCGGCGCCCAAGGCACCGGCCTCGCCGGTGTGCGGGTGCACGAAGACCTGAGCTCCGGGGACGCGCTGCTTGATGTAGTCGACCTGGGCCTTGACCGCCGCGAGGTTGTACTGCGTGCCGCCCTGAAGGACGTAACGCGTGCCGAGCGCCGCGAGCCGCGGGATCTGCACCACGTACTGCCAGACGTTCTTCGGCAACACCTGCGCGAGCCCGGCCAGGAGCTCTTCTTTGCTGAAGCCCTCCTTCTGGAAATTGACGCGGTCGGTGTCGAGGAACACCGCGCAGCCGTACGAGAACTTCGGGGCGAGCTCGGCCTGGAAGGCGGTGTCGGCGTACTCGGTGACGGGCAGGCCGAACTGGTCAGCCATAGCCTGCAGGAGCATGCCGTTGCCGGCGGAGCAGGAGTTCGAGAGGCGGAAGTTCTGGATGTCGCCGTTCTTGATGAACAGCACCTTGATGTCCTGGCCGCCGATGTCGCAGACGACGTCGATGTCGCCGCAGTACTTCACCGCGCTCATCATGTGGGCGACGGTCTCGACCACGTTGACGTCGACCTTCATGCTGCGCTCGAGCACATCGGCCGCGTAACCCGTGGCGCCCATACCGATGATCTCGAGCTCGGCGCCCTGATCGACGACGTACTGCTTGAGCTGGGCCAAGAGCTCCTTGGTGTCCTGGATCGGGTTGCCCTTGGACAGCTGGTAGGCCTTGCAGACGATCTCTTCGTTTTCGTCGACGAGCACCGCCTTGCTAGAGGTGGAGCCGCCGTCCATGCCGATGACGGCGCGGACCTTCTGGCCCGGCTCGAGCTTCATCGGCTCGAACTTGGGGATCTTGTAGGCCTCGGCGAAAGCCGCCGCTTCATCCAGATGGTCGACGAGCGGCGGGCCGGCCGTTTCCTTGAGTCGCGCCTTGCGGCCGTTGGTCATGTACTCGATGAGCCCGCTCAGCCCCTTGTACATGCCGACGGTGGCGCTCTCGCCCATGCCATAGACGCAGGCGCCGTAGGCTGCGTAGTACTGGCTGTTGTCGGGCACGAAGACGAGCTCTTCGATGGGGATGTCCTTCGGCCAGTCGTAGCCGCGCTCGTCCCAGGTCTCCGGGATGCGGAGCCGCCAGCACTCCTGCAGGAAGGGCAGGTAGGTGTTGGGCCCGCCGAGCAGACAGACCTTGTGCTTGAGGGTGTTGCCCCGGGTGAGCACGCTCAGGTTCTGCAGGACGATGGCGTCGGCCAGCGAACAGAGAACCTCGTCGGCGGGGATGCCGCTCTTCACGAGGTTGACGATGTCGGTCTCGGCGAAGACGCCGCACTTGGCCGCCACGTGGTGGAGGCTCTCGGCGCTGAAGTGCAGCTTGCCGACCTCGTCCTGAGGCAGGCCGACCTTGATCATGCACTTGTCGATGGTGGCGCCCGTGCCCGAGGCGCACTTGTCGTTCATGGACGGGACCGCGATCTTGTCGCCGGTCTTTTCGTCCGTCGTGAACATGATGATCTTGGCGTCCTGCCCGCCAAGCTCGATGACGGAGCCGCAGTCGGGGTGCAGGGTCTCGACGGCCAAGGTGACTGCATTGACCTCCTGCACGAACTTCGCGCCGAGGTGCGACGCCAGGGGAGCTGCGCCGCTGCCCGTTACGAAGACGCGCCAGTCCTTGCGCAAGGACTGCGGGAACTGCGCTTCCACATCCTCGAGCAGCTCACGGACTTTCTCCGGCTGCTTGGTGTTGTGGCGCTGGTAGTCGCGGAAGAGGATCTCCCGGGTCTCGGGGTCGAGGACGACGAGCTTGACGGTGGTCGAGCCGACGTCCACGCCGATGACCACCGGGGCGGTGCGTTCGCGGTTGCTTTGCGTCATGAGCGGGAACCAAGAATGACTGACGGGTCAGTCACCGACAACTAACACGCACGGGGTGGCCGGGCGACTTGTTAAAAGTGCCGCGGCGTAACATGTGGCACGGCATTTCAGCGGCTTAGCGCCATCGCCTGACCGAGTGCACGATGTTGACGCATCGCGGCGGTCGCTCCGCATGACTCACGGTTCAGCGAGGCCGTCATCGCTGAAGGCGCCTTTGGGGCAGTAGAGCGCGGCCATGCCTTTGCGGCTGTTGAAGTTGCCGCCGAGCATGAGCCGCACGGTCTCGGGCCCCGCCTTGCCGTCGACCGGCAGCCCCGACTTGTGCTGGAAGCGGCCGATCCCGAGGATGAAGCGGTCGTTGGGAAGCGCTTCGCAGGAGTGGTCACTGCGCAGCAGATGACTGTCCAACAGCGACTTGCAGATCCGCTTCAGCAACGGCTTACAGAAGCCTCGCCGGGGCACGTAGTAGGTGCGCAGCAGGTAGTCGGTATAGAGCTGCGCAAAACGCGCGCGGGCCGACCCGATGGGCTCCGGCTCATCGTCGACCGTGGCGGTGGCGGAGGGCACCACCGCGGGCTCGGCCTCGGTACGGCGCAGGACGTAGACCGCACCGAGGGTGACGATCATGCCGAGCAGCACCCACAAGACGGGCGACGGCCCACGCCATGGTGCGGGCTCACGGGCGGCGTCGGTGTCTTGCGAGGGGGCGTCGATGGCTCGAGCCTAAATAGATGAGCACACGTTCGCTACTTATCGTCGCGCGTGCTCGCGCTCGTTCTCGTTCTCGCGCTCGTTCTCGCGCTCGTTCTCGCGCTCGTTCTCGCGCTCGTTCTCGCTCTCGTTCTCGCGCTCGTTCTCGCGCTCGCTCTCGCTCTCGCTCTCGTTCTCGCTCTCGCTCTCGCTCTCGCTCTCGTTCTCGCTCTCGCGCTCGCGCTCGCGCTCGTTCTCGCTCTCGAGCTCGAGAACCCGGAACCTCGAACCTGGAACCTCGAACCTGGAACCTCGAACCTCGAACCTCGAACCTCGAACCTGGAACCTCGAACCTCGAACCTCGAACCTGGAACCTCAGCCCACGGCCGCCTGGCTTTGCATGACGGCTGCAAAGAGGTCGGACACGGCGGCGAAGCAGTTGCGGGCGCCGTCGACGCACCGATCGGGTGCCGTGACGAGGCGACCCAAGGCGCGCGAGAAGGAAGCCCAGTACGCGCGCGTCTGTTCGCCGTGACCCCGGTAGTAGTGGAGGAGCCCACTGGGGTAGCGTTCGGCGAGCTGATCGAGGAGGACCTGGGCCCCCAGCGAAGAACCTTCGAGAACGTAGAGCCAGCCGAGAGCCGCTTCGCCCTCCGGCACCTTCAGGGCCTCGCGCCAGCGCCACAGCTCCGACGGGAGTGGCGCGAGACTGACCGTGAGGTCAGCACAGAGGTGTGCCCGTCGCGTGCGCACCATCGCGCGGAGCAGGCCTGCGGACACCGGGTCCAGTCGCTCGGCGGCCAACCCGTGAAGTTCGCGGTAGCCCCACAGCTTGTGCTGAAACGCCGCCTCCGAAAGCTCACCGCGCAACATGGCGCGAACGAGGGGGCGGCGTTCCGTGTGGCGGTGCTGCTCTGCCGTCTCGTCGCGCAGTCTCCGCATCACCCCGTCGGCCACGGGCAGGACTCAGTTGATGGTGCGCGTGGGGGTCGTGGGCTGCATCGAGCGGGAGCCACCGATGGCGGAGACTGCACCCATCACGGCGAGGCCGAGCTTGTGGAAGCGCTCCTCGTCCATCTGCATGGTGACCCCGGACGCCTTGACCAGCACGTGCACCGCCCCGCAGGGGCACTGGCTCACGCGAGCGCCGTCGTTGTCGGAGAGGATGATGTGCTTGCCGCAGGGTCGCCGTGACATCCTGGGACCTTAGCACGCGAGAGGGGCGGTGCCGCCCGGACCTCGTGGTAGAGCAAACGGGTGAGCAAGGAGCGGCGCCGAGAGGAGTTGCTGGACGCCGCCCGCCGGGTTTTCGCGGAGAAGGGGTTCCACGAGGCCAAGGTGGGCGACATCGCGCGAGCCGCGAGCGTCGCCAAGGGCACGGTGTACCTCTACTTCCCCGACAAGCGGTCCATCTTCTCCGAGCTCATCGACCATCTCTTCTTGCGCCTGTCCGGGGCCATCCTGCGGGTCGATACCGATGGCGACGTCATCAACCAGGTGAAACACAACATCCGAGCCGTGCTCGGCGTGCTGCTCGACGATCCCGACTCGATGCGGATCCTCTTCGCCCACGCGGGCGGGGTCGACCCCACCTTCTCGGAGAAGATCGATGCCTTCTACGACGGGCTCAAGCAGATGCTGGCTGAGAGCCTCGAGGAAGGGCAAGGCCTCGGGATCGTGGCCGACGGCGACCCGCGGCTCTACGCCGCCTTCACCCTCGGCGCGCTCAAGGAGCTGCTCACCGAGGTGACGCAGAACAGCGAGCCGCGCACACGCGAGGCGCTCGTGGAAGCCGTCTACGGGCTCCTCGAATCGGGCTACCTCCGTCAGTGACGCGGCTCAGCTCCGAACGTCGGAGCGAATGGCGTGGGCCATGCTGCGCGGCGCCTCGAGGTTGTGCAGGATCTCCGTGAGACGCTCGAGGTGCTCCTGGTCGGGGGCGACGAAGCCGTCCGCACTCAGAAGGCGCCGAGCGCTCGCCACCACGTCGGGCGCATCATGGCCAACCAGTGCTTGTTGGATCCGGTGCTGCACGTCGGGGGCGAGCTTTCGACGCACGGCCAGCACGTCGGACGGGATGGGTCCAGCGAAGCAGATCACGTGGGCGGCCCGCTCGCCCCAGCCCGCCTTCTTGGGGGCGCCGGTGCTCGCGTCCGGGTCGAGGTAGACGAAGGTAGCGCCCACATCGACCTCTGTTTCGAACACCGCGTCGGCCACCGCGTCGTGGGTGCCGAGAAACTTCTCGTGGGTGAAGGTTGCGCCCAGGTCGAGGCCCTTCGAACGCAGCAGGGCCCGGATGATGAGGTAGCCGGCCGCACTCTGGCGATCGACCCAGGCCGCGGTGACGCCCTTCCTCAGGTCGTCGAGGCCGCGTACCCCGCCGTCGGCGCGGGTGAAGAGGGCCGCCGAGTAGGTCGAGACGCCATGGCGAACGGGCAGGGCGATGGGGACGGAGTGACGGTCGGCCGTCGCGCGCAGCGCGAGCACGGGGGGAAGCCACACGAGGTCGACCTCGCCGTCGCTGAGGGCCTCGAGGAGGTGGTGGTAGTGCCACACGCCACGGGCCTGCACCTCGAGCCCGAGCGCGTCACCCAGGGCGCCGCAGAAGCGGCCGAGCTCGTCTTTGGATTGATCGGGGTCGGTCGTGAGGGCGATGCCGACCGATAGGCGCGCTGAGGCCATCGGGGACATCAGACCACGATGGCGGAAGTCTTGTCACGGGGCCTGCGAAGGGTCCTGCACGAGCTGCACGTGCTGGCTCAGCCGATAGCCTCCGTCGTCACGCACGATGACGTCCTCGAGCCCCAGCTTGCGCAGGGTCGACATGGCCACGTAGACCCGGGCGCGCCCGGCTTCGTAGCGAACCCGTTCTCCCGGCCAGGCCTCCGTCAGGAGGCGGTCCACCGAGAGCGACGTTCCCGCTTCACGACCGCGAACGAGCGCCATCCATACCCGCCAAAGCACGTGTCGCTCCCGAAGGTCGACCCACTGCTCACCCCGCCGCAGGCGCCGCCCGTTCACCACCAGCTCGATGGGCTCGGACGAGGGGCCGTGGGTGACCTCGTCGGGGGCCCGCGCGCGTAGGGTGAGCTCCGCAAGAGCGCTGCGCAGGGCGGGCTCGTCTCCCGATGGCATCGTCTCGTCGAGGTTTCGGAGGGCTCGGTATCGGGCACGCAGTGCGGGGATGTCGTCGACTCTGGTACCCACCGGCGATGCCAGGATGACCGATGCGAGCTGTTGCAGCGCTTCGATCAGTCGCCCTCCCGCCTGGCCCCGGATGGCGCGGTCGTACCCCTCGTAGAGGGAGACGCAGGGGAGCAAAGAGCGCACGAGGGCGAAGTGCGCGTAGGCGTCGGCGGCGGTGGTGGAGGCGGCCCCGAGGGCGACCTCGGGGGCCATCGACAGCCCCACCGCGCCCGCGTTGCCTTCGAGGTACGGGTTGCCATCGACGGCGAACAGCCACCAGTCGCCGGTCGGACTGATGAGGATGTTCCGCCAGGCGAGGCTGCCCACGTGACGGTTCGCTTCATGGGCCGCCTCGAGGGTGTCGAGCAGCCCGTCGCTGAAGGCCACCGCCGAAGGGAAGTCGATCTTCACGCCCGTCGCCAACGCCGCGTCTACGAGGAGCTCGAGATCGACCGTGGCGCCGCAGTCGAAGGCGACCCAGCCCGGTGAGGCTTCCGGATCGCTCGCAAGCACGGGAGCGACGTGCGGGTCGTCGATCTCCCGGTGAGCGCACGCGACCGCTTCGAGGCGTGCCGCTGGCCACGAGGCCGAGAGAAGCACACACCGCCGGTCGTCCCACAGACCCGCCGTGAGTCCTCCCCCGTCGAGGGCCATGATCCGGTGTTGGGCGCGAAAGCGTGAGGTCATGGCGTCGCAGACTTTAGGTGACCTTAGACGCGGGGGGGGAGGAACGGGGGTAGGACTCTTGCCCACAGGCGGCGAGCTGTCGCCTGAGGCGAGGAGATGATGATGGTAGCGCGAGATTTCTCACGAGGGGTTGGCTCGGTCTTGGGCCTGGTCATGATGACGACCGGTTGCATGGGGTCTTTCTGGTGGAAGACCGAGCCGGTGGTGGAGGAGGGTGTGGGCTCCGTCGAGGCGCGGAAGCCATCGATGGTGGGCTACACCGAGCATGGCGGCACGCTCGTCGTCACCTGCCGAGAAGATGGTGTGCGCGTGGGCTTCGTCAATCGCCAGTCCCTGCTCGACACCCGGCACGAAGACGGCGTCGCGCAAGCGAAGATCCAGGTCCTCCCGGAGGATGGCCAACCGTGGCAGGACCGTTGGCTGGAGCGAAACCGGGAAGGGACGGGGGTGTGGTTCGCCCAGGACGAAGCGACCGAGGCGTGGCTCAGCAAGCCACACGTCGGCATCAAGTTCCGGGCCTTCGGGCGCCCGTCACTCCAGCGGGCGACCTTCTCGACGGACGAGCTGCGACAGGTGATGGGGGACGTGCGCCGCGGATGCGCGACGGCGAAGGTGGCCCAGCGCTGACATTCAATCAGCCCACGACGCGCTCGAGGAAGGACTTGAAGAGGGCCATGGCTTGGGGGGTGTCCTGGGCCACCGACGCGCGCTCATCGGCGTCGATACCTTCTTCGAGCATGGCGTCGCGTCGACCGGCCAGGTAGGCGCGCATGATGAAGTCGTCCCACTCGGGGTGAAACTGCACGCCGTAGCATCGCGGTGTGAAACGCAGGACCTGATGGGGGTCGAGCGGGGAATGACCGAGCACCTCCGTGCCGGGAGGCAGCTTGGTCACGGTGTCGCGGTGACATGCATTGGCCAGGAACGAGGACGGCAAGAAGTCGACGAGAGGGTCGTCTCCGTTGCGGGTGACCTCGACGGTGCTGATCTCGCGCCCGCGGGGGTTGGTCTGCACGTCGCCGCCGAGGGCTTGGGCCAGGAGTTGGTGCCCAAAGCAAATCCCGAAGGTGGGGATGTCGCGGGCGACGATGCCTCGCAGGGCTTCTTCACTGCGGAGCATCCAGGGCTCCCGCTTGTGCACGTTGGCCGAGGAGCCGGTGATCATCACGATCTCGTCGTCGGCCACCTCGAGGGCTTCGGTGCGGGCATCGATGCTTCGGAACCCGGGGGCGTGGCTCCCGATCGCGGCGGCGAAGATGTCGCCAAAGTCGCCGCGCTGCTGGCGCACCTCGGGCACTGGGTCTCCCGTGATCACGACGACGATCTTCCCGTGGGACGTGGAGTCGGACATGTCCATCACCATAGCGGCGTCACGCGCAGAGACAGCGAGCCGACCATGGAAAATCCTTCGACCGAGCCCAAGGTGGGTTCTGGACCCGGGACCACGTAGTCGAAGGGTCGCAGCACGGCGCCCGGCTCGGCGCGGAGCCCGAGCCAGACCTGGGG
>JAUHZF010000592.1 GCA_030426145.1 Polyangia bacterium | reverse complement strand
CGTCGTGCACGAAGAGGTAGTCGGCCCTGGTGGCCGCGGCGTCCGTGCGCTCGGTGCACAGCATGGTGCGACCATCGTCGAGCGCGTAGACCTCGCCTTCGGCGATGCGGTCGTCGAGCGTAACGGTGACGAAGGTCCCGGGCCCTGGAACGTCGTCGGTGCAACTGGGGAGATTCCGCTCTCCCACGTCGTCGGCGACGCAAGCCTCCGCCGCCCCCTGGAGGGGGGCGTCCCAATGCCAACACACCGGGTCGTAGCCACCGCCCACGGTTTGCGTGGTGGTCACCTCGGCGACGAGGGTCTCGCCATCGGGACAACCGAAGTCGGCGGGGAGCTCGGCCGGGAGGCGGAGTTTGGTGGCAGCGATGAACCCGAGGCGGTGGTCGCGGTCGGTCGCAAATCGGTCGAGCGCATGGCGAAGCTCGCTCGCGCGAAGGGTCGACGTGGGGGAGCCGACGCGATCCAGCTCGCTTGCGAGGGCGGCGACTCGCTCCCTGGTCTCGCGGTCACTTCCGTCGCTCGAGAGTGCGTCTCGCCCGACGGCGACGAGCATCCATTGGTCGCTGCGGTGCACACCACCTGCGGCGACGACGGCCCTCACCTCGTCCGCGGTCCAGCCGCGCGGGTACGGTGCGCCATCGAGCGGGCCAGTGAGGATCTCGACGGAGGCGCCACCTCGAACGCCTGCGAAGGCGCGACCGAGCTGGCGATCGGCGTCCGTGGCCTGAGGGTCGGCCCATGATCCGTTGTCGTACGGAGCTGGGGCCGCGAGGTCGTAGCGGCGCACACCCACGCGAAGAGCAGATGGGTAGAGCGGTGTGACGTCGGCCGTGAGCTGACGTGAGGTCTCCGTGGTGTAGGCGGCATCGCTGGTGGGTTGGGGTACGTCGGCGCAGCCGGCGAGAAGGGTCGCAGATAGAAGGGCGGTGAGCTCGAGCTTCATGGTGTTGGGGTTCCTCGATTGGGGGTTGGGCCCCCACCATTGCGAGACCGGTGCCAATGTCGGACGGTGTCAGACCACGTGCTACATGCGCGAAACCTCGTGACCCGAGCGCGAGCAGGGTGGTGCATGACATCGCAGGCCTGAGCGCCGGGTTCGCCCTGCGACGAATGGCGTCCCACGACCCTGCGGGTCGCATGAGGAGGATGACGTCCATGCGAAGGCGGGCCGTGGCGGCCGCCACCCTCCGCCATGGCGGCCGCCAGGTGGGAACGGCCGCATTGGACCTGATATCAAGCACCTGAGAACCGGCACACGGGCTGCAACGGTCCCGAGCATGGCTACGCTCATGCACGTGGTGGGGTTCGGAGATTCCGAGCTCGATGCACTCCAGCGGCTCGTCGACGACGCCGCCCGTGAACCCGATGCTTGGTATCGGTTGGTGGGACTGCTCACGGCCGTGGCGTCCGCGCCATCACCGATCGTAGCGGGAGACTGGGTGAAGGAGGCGCACGCACCGCTGGTACTCGACGAAGCCGGGCGAGAACGCGCGTGGACGCTGACGCTGACGTTCTTCACCGAGCTGTGCGACTGGCTCGACGACGCGACCGCGGTGACGCCGCCCGTCGACGATGAAGATGCCGTCGATGCCTTCTGTCGGGGCTATGTGAAGGGGATCTCCCTCGACCGGCACTGGCGCGAGAGTCCGGGCTTGCTCAGACTCGCAATGCCGATGGTCGTGCTCGGCGGCATGCGAACCAGGGACGACTTCGCGCTGAAGCTGCCGAGTCGCGCGGCGGAGCGCGCGTGGACGAGGCACGCCCGACAACAGCTTCCCGACCACGTCCTCGACGTCTACGAGGCCATGCGCGCGAGTGGGCGTGAGGTGGCCGGTCGCAGCGCGCGGCATTGGCTATGATGCAGCCATGCGGCTGGCCTGGTGGACCCTTGCGCTGATGGCGGGATGCGGAGCCTCGACCAACACCACGAAGAGCCCCCCTGTGGCGAAGGACGAGCCACCACTTCCGGTCTGCCCGTCCGACACGAGCCCCGAGTGGGCCTGCGTGACGCCTCCGGGCGACATGGAGATCGACGTGGAAGACTGCCCGGCGACGGCCAGCCTCGAGACGCGGCTCGGTCCGGACGAGGCGGCCGAGCACGCCCCCGCCATCACCGCGTGGAAGCGCAGTTCGGGAGGCGGTGCGTGTTGTTACCAATCCTGTCGACCGCTCGCGGTGCAGACCGCGCCCGCACCGGGCTCATGCGAGGGAGGCCTGCAGCCCGCCACGGTATGTGTGCGCCAACCTGGCTTTCCCTCCTCCACCCCGGCTCCGGCCCCTTTCACCGTCTGTCCCGTAGCCCTGCTGCGAGGCCAAGGCGCTCAGTGGCGAGGCGTGGTCGGTGGGCTCTACTTCGAGCGTGAGCTCACAGCCGCCCATGAAGGCGAGTGCTGCTACCGCGGCTGTCGAGAGCCCTAGGTGTTTGACGCCCCCGGGCGCTGGAGCCGATCCTCGCCCGTATGAGCACTGCGACCGAATGGGCGCGTATCTTCTTCGAGCGTGCAGAGCGCCGGGATCTGGAAGGCATGGTGGAGCTGATGCATCCGGAGCTCGTCGAGGACATCGTCTCCCTGCGCGAGCTACATGGTCGAGCCCAAGTGCGCGGCTACTTCGAGCAGCTGTTCCAGGCCTTTCCCAACTTCGAGCTTCGAGCCGTCGCGATCCACGGCGACGAGACGCATGCCACCGTCCAGTGGCACGCACAGGGCACCTTCACCGGCGTGCATTTCGAGGGGATCCGTCCCACCCACCGGCGCGTCGAGCTACGCGGCGTCGACGTGATGGAGTTTCGGGACGGGCAGGTGGTCCACAACACCGTCTACTACGACGGCGCGTCGTTCGCTCGACAGGTCGGTCTGCTGCCGCCCGAGGACTCGACGCCAGAGCGTTTGCTTCTCCGCACCTTCAACAAGGTTCAGGAGTTGCGACACCGTCTGAAGGTTTAATCGCACCCGCTGCCACAAAGTACGCAACCTCTCGCGGCCTCGTGTCGAGAGATCAGTCCCCGGTGGGATCTCGGGGGGCCCCACCTCATGTGGGGGCTGAGACGGGAGGTCAGGCGTATGAACACGAACGAGAAGGCAGAGGAACGACGCGCGAACTGGCGGAAGCACCACGCGCTTTTGGCCCAGCTGGTGCTGTCCGAAGACGACGAGCTGGCCGGCTTGGTCGGCGAGCTCGGCCACGCGGCCATCGACGAAGAGCGGCTTCGCCTGGCCCGCGCGCTCGCGCAGACCGTCCTCGAGGGTCTGCTCTCGGGCCGCGCCGAGGATTGGGCCCCAGTCGAGGTCGCCATGGCCGCGGCTGCTGCACTGCGGCCCAAGAGCCGTCGAGCTCTCCAGCCCGCGGCGTCGGGGATCCGGCCCGTTCAGCCGCCAGTCGACCGCCCGTCGCCGGACCCCTCCCCGATGCCATCCCCCGGCCAACACGACTCCGCGGAGTCGTCAAAAAGCCGCGAATTCAGAGACTTGGCTTCTCTGCTCGACACCATCGAAGATTCTTCGCCCCCCCACGTGGGGGACGACTCCGCGGCGTCGTGGGACCTTCACCGCCCCCACGTGGGGGACGACTCCGCGTCGTCGTGGGACCTGCACCGCCCCCACGTGGGGGACGACTCCGCGGC
>JAUHZF010000203.1 GCA_030426145.1 Polyangia bacterium | reverse complement strand
CTCTTCATCATCTTGCCGAAGCCGCGCAGGGTCTTCTTGCTGCCCCCGAGGCCCAGGTCGAAGGCGAGCTGGCGCATCTGGAAGTCGGCGAGGCCGATGAGGGGGTCGATGTGCACCGTGAGGATCTTCTCGGGGGTCGCCTCGGCGACCTCCTCGATGTCCATGCCGCCTTCGGTCGAGGCGATGATGGCGGGGCGACGCGTCTCCCGGTCGACCAGGATGGCGAGGTACAGCTCGCGTGCGATGTCGAGGCCCTGCTCGATGTAGAGGCGGTTGACCTTCTTGCCCTCTGGTCCCGTCTGCTTGGTGATGAGCTGCATACCCAGGATGGCGTGACCCGCCTCCGTGGCTGCCGCCGCTCCCTTGCAGACCTTGACGCCGCCGCCCTTACCGCGGCCACCGGCGTGGATCTGCGCTTTCACGACCACAACCTCGTTGCCAGTCTTGGCGATGAGGTCGGTGGCGACTCCCTTGATGTCGTTCTCGTCGAACACGGCCTTGCCCACGGGAATGGGCACGCCGTACTTCGCGAAGATTTGTTTGGCTTGGTACTCGTGCAGCTTCATGACGCGGGCCGAGACCTACCACAGCATCGGGGCTGAGGGGACCGGCCCGCCACGAGTGCTTCACGGGAGAGCGGCACGCACCTGGACATCCGTCGCGTGGACCACCGGTGTAGGGTGAAGCGGTGCGTCTCGCCGCCCTCCTTCTTTTCTCGATCACCGCGTGCTCGCCGCCGGCCCGCACCATGGCCCCTGCTCCGTCCGCCACGGTGGCACCCTCTGCCCCCGTGGCGCTGACGCCCGTGCCGGCCCCCTCGATGGCGCCGTCGGCGGCTCCCGTGGCCTCGTCTGCGCCCGAACCGAGCGCATGTCCTCCCGACATGGAGCTGGTCGACGTCGACCACTGCCCCGACACCGAGAGCCTGCGCGTGGGGCTCACGTGCACCAAGCTCGAGCGCCAGGGCAACGCCAACAACCTCAAGATCTGCCTCGAGTTCGCCGAGGGGCAACGCTGTGGCGTGCCGCGACGGCGACAGCGCTTCTGCATCGACCGCTACGAGTACCCCTCCAAGAAGGGCGCCCATCCGCCGGTGATGGTGAGCGCCTACGATGCGGCCCGCCTCTGCGCCGAGCAGGGAAAGCGGATGTGCTTCGAGTCGGAGTGGACCGCGGCCTGCGAGGGGCCGTCGTTCAAGCCTTTTCCTTATGGTTACGCGCGCAGCGGCGAGATGTGCAACATCGACAACCCGTGGATCAACCCCAGCCTCGACAAGGTCCACCATCACGCCGACGCCGTGCGCGGACCCGAGCTGATGCGGCTCGATCAGAGCGTGGACTCGGGGGCCCTCGAGACCTGCAAGAGCGACTTCGGGGTCTACGACCTCACGGGCAATTTCGACGAGTGGGTTCGCACGGAACGGCGACGTGGCAAGTCGAAGTGGGCCGGCCTCAAAGGCGGCGGCTGGGGCCACGTGCGCAACGCATGCCGGCCCATCACCACGAGCCACGTGGCGCACTGGTCCTACTACTTCATCAGCTTTCGCTGCTGTCAGAACCCCGTCGAAGAGGCTCTGCCGGCGCTTCCCCCCGACGCAGCCCCACGATGGTTCCCCCCCGACGAGCCAGCGCCGGACCATCCCGCGGGGCGACCGGTCGACCGCGGTTTCACGCCCCCAGAGGGGGCGACGTTGCCGAACCGGCCGTCGCGAGGTTGAGCGCCATCAGGCCACGTGACCCATCAAGCCACCCGACGCAGCGGTGCTGTCTGCTGACGCAGCGCCCGCCCGAGGCGTCGCGCGAGCGCGTCGACCCGGCGGCGAGGGGTGGCGAGCACGCCGCCCATCGTGAAAGCGCCGTGTACCAGGTCTGGCCAGTACACGTGGTCGACCGCCACCCCCGCGTCGCGGAGGTGGGCACCGTAGGCTTCGCCCTCGTCACGCAGCGGGTCGAACCCCGCTGTGACGAGCAGCGTCGGGGGCATGGCCTCGGGGGTGGGAAAGGCCATGGGCGCCAGTCGTGGGTCGCACGGGTCCACCGGGGCCCCGAGGTAGTGCCCGGTGAAGTAGTCGAGCACCTCTTCGGTGAGAATGTACCCCTGGCTCAGTCGTCGTCGTGATGCGGTGCGTCCGTTGCGGTCGATCGCGGGGTACACGAGGCACTGCAGTGAGGGCACGACCCCGCCCGAGGCAACTTGCGCTTGCGCCACCGTGATCGCGAGGGTGGCGCCGGCCGAGTCGCCCATGACGGCGACGCGGCTCGGGTCCACGTCGAGCGAGGCCGCGTGAGCGGCGATCCAGCGGTACCCACGGAGGGCGTCTTCGAGGCCGGCGGGGAAAGGGTGCTCCGGGGCCTGGCGGTAGGGCACGCTGATGAAGGTGCATCCCGAGCGCTGGGCGAGCTCGCCCACCACGCCGTCGTACATGGGCGCGTCACCGATCACGAAGCCGCCCCCGTGGAAAAAGACCACCGCAGGACCGCCCTCGTTTCCACCCGGGCGATGCACGCGGAGCTCGAGCCCCTCGGCCGAGACGAGCTCGACGGGGTGACGAAGGCGGGGGCCGAGCAGATCGACCCCGAAGCGGTAGCTCGCGCGCGCCTGCGCCGGCGTCTGGCGCTCGAGCGGCGGCTGCCCGCTGCGATTCATCAGCTCGAGCAGAACGTGCAGCTCGGCATCGATCACGTCACCGCGGTCGTTGCGGGACGGGCGCCCCGCGAAGCCGAAACGGACCAGTCGGGGCAGCAGGGTTCCGAGGGCCAGCGCCCCGGCGCGGAGCGCAGCCGGATTGGATTGCAGGAGAGGGGGTCTCACCCCTGAGACCTAACGGGGCTGTCCCTGTCGCCAAGTCAAACCATGAACAAACCTTGTACAAAGGTGGTGCGTTCGTGGCGACAGGTCATGATTTCATGGCCCTAGGCTGTGGATGCGCACGACGTCGGCGCCGATGCCGTTCAGCTTCTCCTCGATGTGCTCGTAGCCGCGATCGAGATGGTAGACGCGTCGCACGATGGTCTCGCCCTCGGCCATGAGGCCGGCGATGACGAGCGAGGCGCTGGCCCGCAGGTCGGTGGCCATGACCGATGCGCCGGTCATGCGCTCGACCCCGCGGACGAAGGCCGTGTTGTGGCCCTGGGTCTCGATGTCGGCCCCCATGCGAACGAGCTCGGGCACGTGCATGAACCGGTTCTCGAAGACCGTCTCCTTGATGGTGGAGGTGCCCTCGGCCATGCACATGAGCGTCATCAGCTGGGCCTGCATGTCGGTGGGGAAGCCAGGGTGGGGCGAGGTCGTGATGTCGACCGAACGCAGGCGGCCCTCCCGGGCCACGACGACGTCGTTGCCCGATGGCTCGAGGATCACGCCGGCCGCCCGCAGCTTCACGATGACGGCTTCGAGGGATTCGACGGGCACGTTCTCGACCGTGACCTCGCCTCCGGCGGCCGCGGCGGCCACGAGGTAGGTCCCGGCTTCGATCCGGTCGGGCATGATCGCGTGGTCGAAGGGATGGAGTTCGTCCTGTCCCTCGATGTGCATCACGGCGGTCCCAGCACCGCTGACCTTTGCGCCCATCTTGTTGAGCACGCGCGCCATCTCGACGATCTCCGGCTCCCGGGCGCAGTTGACGAGGGTCGTGCGTCCTTTGGCGAGCGCGGCCGCCATCATGATGTTCTCCGTGCCCGTCACCGTCGGCATGTCGAAGACCACCTCGGCTCCCTGGAGGCGGCCGGCTTCGGCGTAGATGTAGCCGTGCTCGAGCTTGATCTTCGCGCCCAGCGCTTCGAGCCCCCGGAGGTGCTGGTCGACCGGCCGCGCACCGATCTGGCAGCCGCCCGGGAGAGAGACCTTGGCCCGGCCGTAGCGGGCCACGAGGGGGCCGAGCACCATGATGCTCGCGCGCATCTTCTTGACCACGTCGTAGGGGGCCTCGGGGATCACGTCGCCGGTACCCACGCGGACCCGCGGCGGCGATGGCTCGACCTCGCGGCCGATCACGCCGAGCAGCTCGGCGGCGGTGTCGATGTCCCGTAGCGCAGGCACGTTGCGCAGATGGCTCTCTCCGTCCGAGAGCAGCGTCGCGCACATGATGGGGAGGGCGGCGTTTTTTGCGCCGCTGACCTTCACCCGGCCGTTGAGTGGCTTGCCTCCGATGACCCGAATGCCGTCCATGCCTTCCCATAGCTGTGCGGGTTGAAGCTGCCCATGGGCAAGAATCTCGATTTTTGCCGGCGTCGCGGCCGGGGCCGACTAGGCTGCAGCCGTGATGCGTGGCCAAGCCCCCGATATGCGCGGTCGACTGCGCGATCGACGGTGGCGTCGCGCGGCCGTCGCGGCGTTGGTGACCTCCTTCGCCGGGCTGTCGTCGCGCGCGGCAGAAGCCCAGGAGATGCCGCCCGTCTCCGTGCCCGATGTCGACGTGCGCGGCTTCGACGCGCCGACCGATCCCTACGCTGGCCTCTACTACGAGCCCGCCGCGTCGCCCGACACCCTGCACATCAACACCGGCATCTGGCTCAGCTACGCCTATCGGCCGCTCACCCTCCGAAACCAGGCTGGCGATCGCGTTTTCGACGTCGTCACCCACCGGGTGGCGGGCAACGTGGTCTTCAACCTCGGGCTCTTCGAGCGTGGGGCCATCGGGCTCGATCTGCCCATGGCGCTCTACCAAGTCGGCGACGACCCCGCCGACGATGCCGAGGCCTTCCGTGCCCTCGGGCCCTTCGACCTCACGCGCGTCGCCCTCGGCGACCTCAAGGTCGTCGGCAAGTTCACCATCGTAAAACCCACCCAGGACGAGTTCGGTGGGTTCGCCCTCGCGATCCACGAGCGCTTCGGGCTGCCCACCGGCAATGGCGAGAGCTTCCTCGGTGAGGGCCACATCCAGAGCACCACCCGCCTCCTGGCCGAATACCGCTACGTCGCCATCGGGATCCATGGCGCCGTCGGCGCGCGGCTGCGGGCCGAGCGCGGCCGCTACGTCTGCGGCGACTTCTCCCCCGACGCATGCCCCACCACTCTCGGGCACGAGCTCCCCTGGGGTTTGAGCCTCGTCTTCGAGCCCGCCGCCGTCGGCCTCGATCCCACCGGCCACTCGGCGTGGTTCGTCGAAGCTTTTGGCCACGTGCCGCTCGCCCCCGAGGCGCCCTTCACCAACGAGACGCTCTCCATGGTGCAGCTCGGCGTCGGTGCCCGCACCGGGTTGCCCGAAGACCTGCAGCTGCTCACCGCCGTCGACTTTGGTCTCGTGGGCGGGATCGGAAGTCCTGCGGTGCGGGGCCACGTCATGCTCAGCTGGTCGCCGCGCGACCACGACATGGACGACGACGGCGTCGACGACGAGAACGACCTCTGCCCCGAGGAGCTGAAAGAAGACATCGACGGCTTCGAGGACGAGGACGGCTGCCCCGACTGGGACAACGACGACGATGGTGTGCCCGACGAGACCGACCAGTGCGCTGGCGAGCGCGAGGACGAAGACGGCTACGAGGACGACGACGGCTGCATCGACCCCGACAACGACGGCGACGGGATCCTCGACCTCGACGACGCGTGCATCGACGAAGCCGGCATCGACAGCAGCGACCCGAAGCTGCGCGGCTGCCCGGACCCCGACCCCGATCGCGACGGCGTGAAGGGAGCTGCCGATGAGTGTCCCAACGAAGCCGAGGACATCGACCAGCACGAGGACGGTGACGGCTGCCCGGATCCCGACAACGACGGCGACGGCGTGCCCGACGCGGAAGACGACTGCCGCGACGTGAAGGGCCTGCCCGGCGAGCTGCGCGGCTGCCCCGAGCCCGAGCCCGATGCAGACGGTGATGGCGTGCCCGACGCCGAGGACGCGTGCAAAGACGAAGCGGGCGTGGCCAACCCCGACGACCCGAAGAAGAACGGCTGCCCGGCGCCCTGAGCGTGACGGCCTCGTAGAACCACGAAGCTCGCTTTCGGCCTCGAACCTCGGCCTCGCTCACGAGGTCGACAACGAGAACGCTCCACCTCCCCCCATTCCGGGCGGCATTGCTCCTAGAACCGACGCCAGGGTACCTCGTAGCCGGGGCGCTGCAGCTCGATGTGGTCGAAGAAGGCTTCGGTCTGCCGGAGTGCGTCGCGACCGCCTTCGTCGGGGTGGTCGACGAGGTTGATCGTTTCTCCGGGATCTTGAACCAGCTCCCGCGTGCGCCGAGCATCGTCGAGGATGACCTTGTACCCGTCGGGAAAGACGATGCCCTTCATGCGCCGTCCGCTGCCCGAGGAGGCAAAGAGTCTCCGCCACGTGGCATCACCCGGGTGAATCAGGAGCGTCGCGGTCGCCCCGAGCGAGGTGAGGGTCAAGCCCGCTCGCTTCAGCTGCGGTCGCTTGGGCGTCTGGTCTTTGCGCTTGGGCGCGGGGTGCGAAACGCCCACCGCAATGACGCTCGCCGCGAGCACCGTCGTGAGGAGATGGAGCCCCGTGTAGTCGCTGGGTAGCCCATGGTGATTGATGTGTTGGAGCATCAGCCCAGCCGCGACCGCGAGTGCCCTGTGAGCGATCCGCAGCCTCCGGTGGGGAGCGCGGAGAATGACGAAGAAGGCGACTCCGGGCGCAGCTGCGATGAGGGTCTTCCAGAAGAGCACGCTGCCGGTCTCGGCTTGGCGGGCGATGAAGCTGCTTGCGTCGCCGAGGAGGAGCGGCCCGAACACGACCGTCCCGGCCACGGCGAGCGCGAGGTCGCCGTGGCGTCGCGGTCCCCAGCGCAGCCATGCCCAGCCGATGAGGCGCCCCACGAGTCCGAGCGCCACCATGTGACCGGCGTCGTAGAGGTGAAATACGAGGCGGTCCCATCCGGCGAGCTCTGCGCCCAGCGGCGCCAGCTCCACTGCGTTGACCAGCGCGAGGCCGACGAATGCCCACATCCATGCCCGGGGGGGCGCAAGACGGAGGTCTGCAGCGGCGGTCAAAACGGACATGTAGCGCTCGCCCATTGTAGCCACGGGGGCATTGGGGGTGCCGAGAAGGTCGTCTCGACGGAGAGTGCGGTGCCATCCTCGGTGAACACCTGGCCGTAGCCTCGCCCGCAGGGTGGCGAGCACCTTTCGGAACATCGTCAGCCCCGACCCAGAGAAGGACGGCTGCCTTCCGCCCTGAGCGTGCTCAATCGAAGGCGCTGACCGCCGCGATGCATGCGCTCCGGGCGGCTTGCTCCTCTTGGCAGATGCCGTTGCCGAAGGAGCCCATGACGCACTCGGCCGTGGTCGTGAGGCACGCGAAGTGCGTGTCGTGCTCGGCCAGGCAGCCGTAGGCGTCGGCCCGGCGCTTCGCTCCCTGGAAGTTGTAGCTGCACTCGACGACGGTCTCGATGCCCGAGCAGGCGACCTTGCGCTCACAGTAAGTGACGTAGGCGTCGTCGACCTCTGGTCCGGGCTCGCCGTTGCTGCCCGCTTCGGCGACACATCGTTGGAGCGGTCCCTCGATGCAACCTTCGCTGACCAGGCTCGACGCGAAGCAGGTGCCGTTGCGCACGAAACACTCCAGGCGCTCTACGGCCTCGTCCACGCACCCGAGGGCTTCATACTGGTCGAACTCGTTCATCTCTGCTTCGACGCAGGCGGCACGGTCGCGCGCGTTGCCGCCGTTGCAGCCGGCCTCGGCTTCGCATTTCTCGTGCACCACCTCCTCGATGCGGGCGGCGGGGTCATCGTCGTCATCGTCGCGGGTCGTGCTCTCTCCACACGCTGCGGGCAGGGCGACGAGGGCCGAGAGGACGACGGCGGACGCGAGACGGAGCGAGCTCCTGAGCTTCATGCCCTCACTGTAGCGTCGAGCGGTGCGCATTCGAATACGTCGAATGACGCACTTCCGGGGGGGGGGCTTGCCCAAGCCCAACGGCCGCCGATGGGTCTCCCGAGAACGGCCTTCAACGCCTCGCGGCCCGCGTCGCCGTGACGCCGCAGGCGGCCATCGTCGCTGAGCACGAGACCTCGTTCTCGGCTCAGAGGCGGTTGAAGCGGCGCTCGAGGGGGGCGTGGGCGGCGGGGAGGGTTGCGTAGTGGGTTTGGTCCCGGGGGTCGCGGGCCGAGGGGAGCACCTCCACCAAGGGGCGAAGGGCGAAGTCGCGCACACGGAGACGGGGGTGCGGGACCTCGAGGTCGGAGGTGCGGTGCGGGCGACCTTCGGCCCAGAGCACGTCGAGGTCGATGGTGCGCGGGCCCCATCGCACGGGGTCCGGTCGCAGTCGCCCGAGTTGCTCCTCGACCTCTCGAAGATGAGCGAGCAGCTGCGTGAGGCTGAAGGGAATGGCGATCTGCGCGGCTGCGTTGAAGAAGGCAGGCAGAGGCCCCGCCCACGCCGACGGGTCGGGGAGGGGGAGGGCGGGCGTCTCGTAGACGGCGCTGAGCGCTCGAACGACGACGCCACGCTGCTGCAGAAGCCACACCGCGCGGCGCATCGTCGTGCGTCGATCGCCGAGGCTCGCGCCGAGCCCGAGCACGACCGCGCGCCCTTGGTTTGTTGACCCTATCGCGCGCACGACGTGGTAGGGACGGAAGCCCACTGCGGGGCGGATGTCAATTTTTCGCCCTACCCCTTCCTCGTCCGTATGGTGGCTTCGATGCTGCGTGGACTCATTGCCCCCGTTGCTGCGCTCGTAGGCGCCTCTGCGCTCCTCGGCTACCTGGCCAGCTGTTCGGCTGACAAGCAGGTACCGCCTGAGGCGCCCGTCGCGTCCAAGTCCCAGTCGGCGGACGGTGAGCCTGAGGCCGAGTCCCCCGAGGTCGACGGCGAGAAGGACGAAAAGGCGCCTAAGGTCGCGAAGTTGGAGAAGATCGTGCCCAACATCCCGACCCCGGAGGTGCCTAAGCCTACGCCCGAGCAGGCCAACGAAATCGACCGGCAGAAGAAGTCGGTGGAGGACGTGCTCGACAGTGGGTGCTCCACGGCGGTGGTCATGGGGCTTTCCGAGCAGATCGTGGCCGAGGCCAACTGCATGGACCCCGGCGCCTATGCCAAGCTCCCCGAGCTTCCCAACCTGACGCTGTCGAAGGCGGTCTTCCCCTACATGCAGGAGCCCGCACGCGACGCTTTCGCCAAGGCGGTCGAGGGCTCGAAGCGGAAGATGAAGATCAACTCGATGCTTCGCACGGTCGCGCAGCAGTACCTGCTGTACGACTGGTACAAGCGGAAGCGCTGCGGCATCAAGCTCGCAGCCAAGCCGGGTGCGAGCAACCACCAGTCGGGCCTCGCCATCGACATCTCCGAGCCGGGCAGCTGGAAGAAGCAGCTCCGCCGGCAGGGCTTCCGCTGGATGGGCAAGAAGGACCCCTGGCATTTCGACTATCGCGGCGACGAGGCGAAGGACCGTCGCGGCCTCGATCTCAAGGCCTTCCAGCGCCTCTGGAACCGGAACCACCCCGACGAGCCGGTGGGCACCGACGGCGACTGGGGCCCCGACACCGAAGAAGCCCTGCGGCGCGCACCCGCGGATGGTTTCGCCCTCGGTCCGCAGTGCGAAGAGAAGCTCTGAGCGGCCCTCTCGCGGGAGGCTTCTTCCAGGCTCCCTGCCCGGCTGGCTAGCCGGCTGGGTAGTGGGGGTGTTCGCGGGGTGACAGCCGCCCGCAACGGGCCTATGAACCACAGCGATGGAAACCTACGACGCGATCGTGATCGGTGGCGGACCAGGGGGCTACCCCTGTGGCATTCGCCTCGGCCAGCTCGGCCTCAAGACGCTCTGCGTGGAGATGGAGTCCCCCGGCGGCGTTTGCCTCAACTGGGGCTGCATCCCGTCCAAGGCGCTCATCTACGCATCAAGCCAGTACGAGAAGGCCAAAGAGGGCGCTTCGTACGGCATCATGGCGAGTGACGTAAAGGTCGACGCCAACGCGATGCAGGACTGGAAGGACGGCATCGTCAAGAAGCTCACCGGCGGCGTGAAGGGCCTCCTGCGCAGCAACGGCGCCACCTACATGGATGGCCGGGCCAAGCTCACCGGACGGGACACCATCGAGGTGGAGAAGCCGGACGGGACCAAGGAGACCTTCAAGGCCACCAAGGGCATCGTCATCGCCACGGGCGCCACGACCATCGAGCTCCCGTCGTTCAAGTTCGACGGCAAGCAGATCATCGGAGCCAAGGAGGGCGTGAGCCTCCGCGAGATCCCCAAGCGCATGCTCGTCATTGGCGGCGGGGTCATCGGGATGGAGCTCGGGACCGTGTACAACAAGCTCGGTTCCGAGGTGCACGTGGCCGAGGCCATGGATCGCCTCCTCGCCGGCCACGACCTCGACTGCGTGAAGATCGTCGAGCGCAAGTTCACCAAGCACGGCGGCAAGGTCTACAAGAAGGCCTTCGCCAAGAGCTACGAGAAGAACGCCGACGGCTCGCTCAAGGTCACCATCGAGCAGGACGGCAAGCCCCTTACCATCGACGTCGACGTGGTCCTCGTTGCGGTGGGCATGCGTCCCAACAGCAAGAACATCGGCCTCGAGGCGGTAGGGGTGAAGATCGACGACCGTGGCTTCGTGCCCATCGACGACAAGGGCCAGACCAACGTGCCCGGCATCTACGCCGTGGGCGACGTCAGCGGTCCGCCGCTTCTTGCCCACAAGGCGACAAAGCAGGGCGAGATCGTCGCCGACGTCATCGGGGGTCACAAGGCCGCGATGGACTGGAAGAGCATCCCCGCCTCCACCTTCACCGATCCCGAGATCTCGAGCGTCGGCATCGACGAGGAGACGGCCAAGGAGAAGGGCATCGAGCTCACGGTGGGCAAGTTCCCCTTCGCTGCCCTCGGCAAGGCCATGGCCATGCGTGAGACCGACGGTTTCGTGAAGGTGCTGGCCGACAAAGAGACCAATCAGATCCTCGGCGTGCACATCGTCGGGCCCGAAGCGAGCGCGATGATCAGCGAGGCGGCCCTCAGCATCGAGATGGCGGCCTTCGTCGAGGACGTCATGCTCACCGTGCACCCGCACCCGACCCTGGGTGAGGCGTACATGGAGGCTGCGGCCCACGCCATCGGGCAGGCCGTTCACATCCAGAACCGTCGCTAGCCCAACGCCGCCCACAGCGCTGCAGGGCGACTAGACGCGCAGGCCAGTCTGGCCTGCGCGTTTCGCATTTGAGGCAGGCGGGGTCAGGGGGCGAGCAGGCGCGGGTACAGGCGCGCGCGCACGGTGGCCGCCACCGGGGCGTTGTCATCTTGGTCGAGCTGCACCCACACTACGAAGACGTCGCCGTCGACGTTGACCGCCGACTCGGCGAGCACGCCGCACTTCTCCACCCCCGGGAGCTGCACGTCCTGCGGCGGCCCTTGCGGCATGCCGCCGTCGAACAGCTGCGCCTTCAGAATGCACTCGCTGCTGATGCTGCCGACCGCTGCCGAGTACGTGTAGAGCATCTTGCTCCCGGCCACGCTGATCCATGGAGCGTACTCGTCGGTGTGTGAAGTGCTGACCACTTCGGGCATGCCCATGGGCATCGCGGGCGCGGTGAAGCGGCGGCGTGTCGCGCGAAACTTGTCTTCCATGGCTCCGAAGGCGCCGTTGAGCGAGCTGGCCACGACGAAGGAGCCATCGCTCGCGGCCACCCCGTTGCCGGCGAGGCCGCCGAAGCTGGACATGGAGGGAGGGGTCCCGACCTCGAACTCCGAGCCGACGGTTTGACCCACGCTCGAGAGCTCGTGGCCGAGAATGGCGCTGCCCTGGGTGTCGTAGCGCAAGGCGATGTAGCCGTTGTTGCGGGCGAAGAGTGCACCGGCGCCGTAGAAGTTGATGAAGCTGAGGTCGTTGGTTCCGATGATCTGGTTCTGCGTCGAGCCCGACTGACCGAGGTTGTCGAAGCAACGCACCACCATCTGCTCGTTCTCGTTCGTGAACTGCAGGCAGAAGCCATCCCCGTTGCTCGCGACGCTGGGGAAGAGCACCAGGTTGCTGCTGCCCTGCATGACGACGTTGTCGAGGGTGCCGTTGATGGTGAAGTCGGACTCGATGAGCGAGTACCGGCCCTCGTTTGTGGTCTGGTCGGTCCACGTCACCAGGGCGCGGCCGTTGTCGTTGATGGCGATGCTCGCCCCACCGATGTTGTTGCCCGTCGCCAGCACGAGCTCCGTGCCGAGGCGCATGCCGTGTTGGTCGTAGCGCGCCACCCTGAGCTCACTGTCCACCAGGTCGGGGGTGCGATGCGCGTAGGCGACCCAGAACTCGGGCGCGGTGTCGGCGACGGGGTTGAAGACCGCAACCGAGGGTTGCATGAGAATCCCGGTGAACGAATCGGTGGGGCCGTCACCGTCGATGACGAACGGGGTCGTCGCGCACATGGCGCTGCAGGCGTCGCTCCCCTCGGTGTTGCCGTCGTCGCACGCTTCGCCAGCGACCTGGTTCAGGGTGCCGTCGCCGCACTCGACCGGCGTGCAGTCGGCGTCGCAGGTGGCCGATGCGCCCGCGTCGTCGCAGTCTTCGCCCGCGTCGACGGTGCCGTTGCCGCACATGCCGGCCCCACCCGCCCCGCCGCTACCGCCGACGTTGTTGGTCGAGCCGCCGGCGCTGCTGGTAGAGCCGCCGGTCCCGTCGGGGGGGACGGCGTCGTCGGGGGCGTTGATGACCGAGCAACCGGCCACCGCGGCCAGTCCGAGCAAGCAAGCGAAGGGAAGCTTCATGACGGGCCCAACATAGCCATCAACCCGGGGGAAGGAGAAGCTTCTCGCGCCCAAAGGGGATCGCGGGAGGGGCTCGAGCATGGGGGTCAGCCTTTGGGCGGGTGCAGCCGGGCCCGCTCGAAGCACGTGGCGGGCACGCGACGCTTCTTCCGGAGGGCTTCGGTACCCACGATGAAGCGGGAGGTGATGGGGTCGTGGTAGCCGGAGACGACGGGGAGATCGCCGTCCAGCCGGCGGTAGTGGCGCACGATGCGACCCATCAGCAGCTCGCGCACGTACTTGCCGACGAGGCTCGCCATGCCCACGAGGATGTTGCTCGCATCTCCATCGCGCACGAAGGCGATCTCGCCCAGCCCCGGGAAGCGATAGGCGCTGCGGGCGCGTCCCTCCTCGAGCACCATGTGGAGGCGCCCGGACAGAGGGCCGAAGACCTTGCCGTATTGACCGAAGCCTCCCACTTTCCCGCACTCGGCCGAGATCTCTTCGCCCGCCAGCTCGTGGAAGTGGAGGATGAGTCGCTCCATGGCGTGAAGGTCGACCACGAAGCGCGACTCACCGCGATCGACCGCCTCGTTGAGGCGCTTGGTGCAGGCGACCACGGTGCGAACGCCGACGATCTCCACGCCGCGCGCCTCGAGCCGCTTCAGGTCCTTGCGCACGAGGGTGAGCAGATCTCCCATCTCTTCGTCGGAGCAGAAATCCTCGTCTTCGACACCCCAGCACTGACCACGGACGTGTTTGGGGCAGGGCTCCGAGAGCACCGTCGCGGGATCGAGCGTGACCGCCTCCAGCAGTGAGCGTGGATCATCGGGGGCGGCCCCGGGGCGATCCCCATGGCCTGCGCCCCGCTCGACGAGGGCCCGCGTCCAGGCTTCTCCCAGCGCACAGTTGCCGTGGGCGACGAGGTCCTTCGAGTCTCCGAGACGGCGCTTCAGGCCACCCCGGGGCTTGGTCGTCACCACCCGCTCCGCGCCGTCGGCAACCCGGGCCAGCACCGCGGTCACGGTCATCGGACCGAGGCGCGGTCCGAGGCCATTTTCGTCCGCCCCGATGATGTAGCGCGCGCCCATCGGGCCCAACCTTACATCCTCGTCCCGAGATGCAAAGGCCGACCTCGAACGGTCACATGCGCCGGCCGCTTGAACCGGCGGAAGATCGCCGCCATATTCCCCTCGCCTCCGACCTCAGGGGGCGCCGGGGAATAGCACAGCCTGGTAGTGCGCAAGCTTTGGGTGCTTGAAGTCGGCGGTTCGAATCCGCCTTCCCCGACCAACCCCGATTCACGTCGTATGACACGATCGTGTGACGTATCCGGCGAACGCTGAAGTTCTGGGCCGTTCGGACGTTGTCCCTCGTAGGGGACGAGTCGGACTCGAGCCTCACCGCATCGTTACCAGGCGGCTGGCCTTTTGCCCCAAGGCGCGGATACCATGAGCGATCTGCCGGGGGGCAACATCGTGGCTGTTCTCGACAAAGACGAAACACCAGACGGGGAAACCACCAAGAAGCGCACGACGTCGCGGGTGGGGAACAAACGATTCCAGTCGACCTTGCCGGGGGTCGCACGCACACCCGCGTTTGCCGAGGCAGAAGAAGCCCGCCGCTCGCTCGTACCCGAAGATGACGAGGTACCGCTGAGTGGTCCTGCGCCGTGGAGCGAGCCGCCGCCGACCGACCCGGACCCCGAGTTCGACGACGACGCACCCAGCACCTACCCCGATCGCTTCACCCCGATCCCGGCTGAGGTCATGGCCGCGGGCCTCACCGAGGGGGACCGCACGTCGGGCGAGTACCGGATCGCCAAGTTGGACGGCGACGTGCTTCGCCAGCATGCCGCGCGGTACCTGCGGCGAGGCCGCCGCGCCATGGCCAATGGGGACCGGCAGGCGGCCATCAAACACTTCGAGCGTGCGATCGAGAAAGACCCGACCTACCTCGAGGCCAAGGCTGCTCTCGAGGGGGCGCGGCGAGGCGTTTAGGCGTCCTTCATCTCGCGTGCGAGCTTCAGATAGCGCTCCGCGGTGGGCCGCTGCGCCGCGGGCAAGTCGGCGCCGAGGGCCGCGGTGAGCGCGTCGCAGGCGGCCACCGGGTCGTGGTCGAGGAGCGATGCAAGACCGAGCTTCATGCGCGCGACCGCGGGGTGCGGGGCGAAGTCGGTGTGGATGGCCGAGCGGGGGTGAGCGAAGAGCTCACGAAAGGCGCGCGCGGCCTCGGCGTGGCGCTGCTGAAGCAGCATGAGGTCCCCGAGCAGGGCCCAGCCGTGATGCTGCTCGGGACAGGCCGCCACGGACGCCCGTAGTTTCACCTCCGCCGCCCGGTGCTCGTCGCGATCGTAGTGGGCCTGGGCGATGGCGTTCAGCACCGGGGCCCGCGGCGGGCCGGCCTCGGTGTGGCGCAGTGCCCGCTCGAGCCACTTGAGGGCGATGTCGGTCTCGCCCAGCGTGAGGTGTCCGAGGCCTGCATGGTAGAGGTAGAAGCCGTCGTCGGGGTGCTCGACCAAGACCTTCAGGGCCGCGTCGAGGTTGCGTTGCTGCTTGCGGCGCAAGGCCGCTCCGTCCAGCGCGTAGCCGTGGTGGAGGATACGAAAATCCGAGGTGGCCACACGAGGTTGGTGCGGTGCGAGGCTGGGCCAGATCTGCTCGTGGATCGCGTATCGGAAGGCGGCGTCGGGGTAGCGCCGAAAGACGCGGAGGTAGTGGTGCACCTGCCGTTTGTCATCGGGCATACGGCTCTCGATCACCACATCGAGGGCGTCGACGTCGCCGCGCGCGAGGGTGGAGCGCAAGCCCGGCACCGTCTCGGCCACCACCTCTTCGTCGGCGTCGAGCACGAGCACGAACTCCCCCGACGCGAGGACCAGGCTCGCGTTGCGGGCCGCGGCAAAATCTCCGTTCCACGCGAAGTGGCCCACCTTGGCGCCATGCGCCTCGGCGACGGCGACGGTGTCGTCGTCCGAGCCGGTGTCGACGACCACCAGCTCCGCGTCCTCCCCGAAGGGCGCGAGCGACCCGAGGGCGCGAGGCAGCGCCTCGGCTTCGTTCTTCACGATCATGCAGACCGAAAGCAGCATTCTGGGGGTCAGAACGTAGCTCAGCTCTCGTGGTGATTCACTGAAGACGCCCATCGGCGAGGGTCCAGCTCTGCTGCGTGAGCCGCTCGGCGAAGACCGCGTCGTGGCTCACGAGCACGAGGGCGCCCGGGTAGTCGGCGAGGGCTTCTTCGAGGCGCTCGATGGTCGCGATGTCGAAGTGGTTGGTGGGTTCGTCGAGGAGCAGACACCACGAGGGGAGGGTGAGGCTTCGAGCGAGCCACAGCTTGCGCGCTTCTCCAGGGCTCGGTCGCGCGCTCGCGAGCAAGGCTTCTGGATTGGCGCCGAGTCGCGCCGCGAGCTGAAGCACGCGTCCGCGGTCCTCGGGGGATGAAGAGTGCAGCGCCTTCACCATCGCCATCACCGTGGCTTCGGTGAGCTCCTGGGGGAGAAACCGCACCCGCGTCTCGTCGTGGCCCATGCGCTGGTGAAGTCGTCGCAGGAGGGTCGACTTGCCGGCCCCATTGGGGCCACGAAGGTGAACCCGGTCGTTCCGACGCAACGTGAGTCGTACCTGCGCAAGGTGGCGCTCGGCGACCTCTAGAGGCGCGTCGAGGTGTACGAGGACCTCCTTGGGGGCCGCGGCGGCGGCATAGCGGATGGCCCCTCCGCGCTCCTTCTTCAGGCGGGTGGCGTCGACCGCTTCGGCCGCCCGCTGACGTTGGCTCTGCAGTGCGGTCACGCGTTGGGCGGCGGCCTGCTGGGCCTTGGCCGACCGCGCTTTGGCGCTCGCCGAGCGTGCGTCGTGGTCGCGGGGGCCCTTCATGCGGGTCGATGAGCGTCGGCTTCGGTCCGCTGCGGCCTGGCGTCGCTGCTGTGCATCCAGGCTCCGGGTCAGCCGCTTTTCGGTCTGCCGTCGCTGCTCGTGTTCCCGCACGCGCGCCGCGCGCTCGTCGCTTCGGATGTTGCGGGCGGAGTCGTAGCTCTGGTCGAAGGATCGTATGCGACCCTGGTCGAGCCAGTGGGTACGCGGGGCGAGCGCGCCGAGCAGGGCTCGATCGTGGCTCACCACCAGGCCGATGCCCTCGAAGCAGGAGAGACCGTCGAGGAGGGTCGCACGGCCGGCCTCGTCGAGGTGGTTGCTCGGCTCGTCGAGCAGCAGCAGCGCTGCCTCCGACCAGAGGGCGGCCCCGACCTGCCAGCGTTTGCGCTCCCCCTGCGACAGGGTTGGCCAGCGTTCGAGCGCCTCGAGGTCGAGGTCGAGCCGCGAGCGCCAGCGGCGAGCGGACTTGTCCCAGGCGAGGGCGAAGGCGCGGGTCGTGTCGTCGATGGCCTCTACCCGTTGAGGACAGAGGAAGGCCCTCGCGGGCAGACCGTGGATGTGTCCAGATACCGGCCTGAGGGCGCCGGTGAGCAACTTCAGCAAGGTGGTCTTGCCGGCACCGTTGTCGCCGACGAGGCCGTGCCAACCGGGCTCGAGGTGGAGGTCGATCTCGTGAAGAAGGGTGGGGCCGCCCGCGTACTGAAACGAGACGGCGTCGAGGCGGATGCTTCCGCCGGACGGGGATGACATGGGAACTCCTGAAGCAGCAGGTCGCACCACGTGGGTGGCGCGACGGAGAGAACGAACGGGCTGGGCTTCAGGAGTGGGTCATGGAACGGCCCGCGAAGGCCGACCCCCAAGGTAAGGCAGGTCTCTGCGATGAGCAACCCTGGCTCAGAAGCGGCCGAGGTAGCGCGGGGGCAGCCCGATGCCGTCGTCGATGTCGACGTGCTCCACTCGGGTGAGCCCATCGCTGGCGATGGCGTATCGATGGATGACCCCCGCCTCGGCGTCGGTGACGAAGCACCCGCCGCAGCCTTCGCCCGTGGTGCAGCTGACGTCGCCCAGCACGAAGGGGCGGGTCTCGCTCTCGCGGACCACCGTCACGTCGCCCGTGGTGCGGTTCAAGGCCACCAGGCGGTCGGGACGGAACCCGTCGTCGGCGTCTTCACCGAAGGTGACCGTGAGCAGGAGGTCGGGCGTGGCGGCGAGGTAGGCCCGGAGGTCGGCGATGCTGTCGTCGTAGCTCTTCATCATCGCCGCATAGACGCGGTTGTCCTGGACGATGCGGGTGGCGGACGAGGTGTCGCGGATCAGCCCGGTGCCGCCGGGATGGCTGGCGAACTCGGCGGCCATCGCCGTCTTCTTCGTGGTGAAGTGGTCGATGTCCTCCGGTTCCGCCTCGGCCG
>JAUHZF010000202.1 GCA_030426145.1 Polyangia bacterium | reverse complement strand
GCTGAAGGTCACGAAGCCATCGACCTCGCGCGCCAACCGGCGCAGTTCGGCGAGCACCAGCGGGCGGTGCTCGTCGGTGAGCTCGTCGAGGAACAGATCGTCGCCCTGCAGGGTGGCGAGCACCGGCACGTCGAGCTCAGCCTTGAGTGCTGGGACGAAGCCGGCGATGAGGAGGTTGGTGAGGTAAGCCAGCTCCTCGAGACGCTCGGCGTGTTTGGCGGGGTCGCTCTCGTGAAGGGCGCGCAAGGCTTCGCCCAAGCGATGGGTGTTCGGCTCTGGCAAGGCGGGCGCGAGGTCGAGCTCGTCGAGCCGTGCCGCCAAGTCGCTGGGTTCGTGATTCACCGTTTGCGATGGCTTCAGGCGGCGAAAGTAAGCCTTCGTGATGGCGTCGCGTTGGGGGTTGTTGGCGAGGCCTTCGCGGTCGTCGTCGAGGGCGAGGAAGGCGCGGGCGTCGCTGGCCGAAACGTACCCACGGGCGGCGCGGCGTTCCTCACGCTCGCTGATCGCATCTTCGGCCAGCGCCTCGGCCTCGCTGAGGACGGTGAACAGGCCGTCCTGTTCGACGGCCTCCATGGTCGCCGCGCAGAGACGGTCGAGCGTCGACCGCAGTCGGTCTTCGTGGGTCTCGTCGAGGGCGAGAATCACTTCGACGAGTGCGTCCCAGCCGTCGTAGCCACGGCTCATCAGGAGGTACTGATCGACCTCGAGCGAGAGAGGGCCGCTCAACGCCTTGTCGGTGGCATCGTCGACCCCGTCGATCTCCGCCACCGTCGACAAGGCGTCGAGGTCGAACACCATGAGGTGGCCCGAGAGGGCGTGGGTGAACAATTCCTCGGGCAGGGCGGCCATGCGGTTGGCGGCAAAGGCCGCGCCCGACTCGAGCAGGACCTCCAACCAACGCGCAAACCGCGCGGGGTCGAGGTGCTCTTCGGCTCCGTCGTTGCGCCAGAGCTCGCCGTCGAAGAGCTCGACCAACTGCTCCGACGACACCAGGGCCAAGAGCTCGCCCGCGTCGTCGACGCCGATGTGGCGGATGAGTCCGGCCAGGCGTTCGCCGTCGAGGCGGCGCACCTGGGCCATCAGCTGAGGCCGGTCGAGCAGCTGCGCCAGGAAGGCGCCGGACGAGGTCGTTGAGGTCAGCTTCGTCATGGGGAAAACAAAAGAGAGACGCCCGATGCTCGAGACGAGCACCGGGCGCTTCTACCGTGGGTAGCGACTCAGGTCAGCTACAGCCGAGGCTGTTGCCGCAGTTGAGGCACTTGTAACAAGCGCCGTTACGCACCGTGATGTGGCCACAGACGTCGCACACCGGGGCGTCACCCATCATCTCGTCGAGGTGAGCGTCGAGGCCGGTATGCGCCTCTTCGTTCACGATGGAGATGGGGGGCGCTTCGACGCTCTCGAGCGAGGTCATGGTGACCTCTTCGTCGACGTCGTCCATCGCCTCGAGGGCCTCCTCCTCGCGCCGCGTCTCGGACGGATCCTGAATCGAGGGCGGGGGCTGCGGCGGCACGTGGGCCAGGTCGTAGCGCTGGCAGTACTCGACGCCGAGCACGCGGAAGACGTAGTCGACCATCGAGGTGGCGAACTTGACGTTGTCGTGGTTCTCCACCGTGCCGCTCGGCTCGAAGCGGGTGAAGGTGAACTGGTCGACGTAGGTCTCGAGCGGCACGCCGTACTGGAGGCCGACCGACACCGCCATTGCGAAGCAGTTCATCAGGGAGCGGAAGGCGGCGCCCTCCTTGTGCATGTCGATGAAGATCTCGCCCAGGGTGCCGTCGAGGTACTCGCCGGTGCGCAGGAAGATCTTGTGACCACCGACGCGCGCCTCCTGGGTGAAGCCGCTGCGCTTGCGGGGCAAACGAACGCGGACCCCTTGTGGGTGCAGCGGCGCCGGCTCCGGCTTGGTGACGACCTTGACCTCCACCGGCTGGGCCAGGGCGGCGGCCGGGATGGTCTTCTTGGTGTCCTTGGCCTCCGCCTCCTTGTCCTCGTCGGAGGTGTTGGAGAGCGGCTGTGAGGCCTTGCACCCGTCGCGGTAGAGCGCGACCGCCTTGAGCCCGAGGCGCCAACCCTCTTCGTAGATCTCGCGGACCTCGTCTTGGGTGGCGTCGTTGGGCAGGTTGACGGTCTTGCTGATCGCGCCCGAGAGGAAGGGCTGCACCGCGGCCATCATCTTGATGTGGGCCATCGGCGCGAGGTAGCGCTCGCCCTCGCGACCGCACCGGTTGGCGCAGTCGAAAACGGGCAGGTGCTCGTCCTTCAGGTAGGGCGCACCCTCGATCATCATGTGACCGACGATGGTGTCGCTCGCCTCCTGGATCTCGGCCTTGGTGAAACCGAGGTGGCGCAGCAGGCTGCGCTTGGGCTGGTCCTTCTTGTCGCCGTAGCCGGGCACCCCGAGGCGCACGTAGGCATCCTCGCCGATGACCCAAGGCGCGAAGGCCGAGGTGAGGTCGAACTGGCTGGGCAGCGAAGCCTCGACCTTGTCGAGCTCCTCCTTGGTGAGGCCCGCATTGAGCAGCTTGGCGCGGCTCGTGTGCGGGGCGGCCAGCAGCGTGTTGGTGCCGGAGATGTACGCGACGATCTCCTGGATCTGGTGCTCGAGGTACCCGAGGGTCTTGAGCGCCAGCGGCACCGACTGGTTGACGATCTTGAAGTAACCGCCGCCGGCGAGCTTCTTGAACTTCACGAGCGCGAAGTCGGGCTCGACACCGGTGGTGTCGCAGTCCATCAGCAGGCCGATGGTGCCGGTGGGCGCCAAGACGGTGGCTTGGGCGTTGCGGTAGCCGTGCTCGGCACCGAGGTGCAGCGCGTCGTCCCAGTCCTTGACTGCGGCCTTGTAGAGGTACTCGGGGCAGTTGTCGCGGTCGATGGCGTAGGCCGCGTCGCGGTGCATGTTCATGACCTTGAGCATGGGCTCACGGTTCTTGTCGAAGCCGTTGAAGGTGCCCTTGCTCGCCGCCATCTCGGCGCTGGTCTTGTAGGCCACGCCGCAGAGGATGGAGGTGAGCGCCGCGGCGACCGCGCGTCCGTCGTCGGAGTCGTACGACATGCCCTGGCGCATCAGCAGGGTGCCGAGGTTGGCGTAGCCGAGGCCGAGCGGACGGTAGTCGTGCGAGTTCTTCGCGATCTCCTGCGTGGGGTAGCTCGACAGGTCGACGAGGATCTCCATCGCGGTGAAGAAGGTCCGCGCCGCGTGCTGGTAGAGCTCGACGTCGAAGGTGTTGTCGTCCTTGAGGAACTTGGTGAGGTTGAGGCTCGCCAGGTTGCACGCCGAGTTGTCGAGGAACATGTACTCGGAGCACGGGTTGCTCGCGTGGATGCGGTCGGTGTTGGGGCAGGTGTGCCACCGGTTGATGGTGGAGTCGTACTGCACCCCCGGGTCCGCACACTCCCAAGCCGCCTCGGCGACCATGTCCCAGAGCTCACGCGCGTCGAAGGTGTCGATGACCTCGCCCGTGGTGCGGGAGCGGGTGTGCCACTCGCCACTCGGTGCGCCGCCCTTGTTGTTGGGCGCAGGCGGGGTCGCCCCACCGCTCGACAGGGTGGCCGCACGCATGAAGTCGTCGTTCACGCGGACCGAGTTGTTGGAGTTCTGGCCGCTGACCGTGTGGTAGGCCTCGCCGTTGAAGTCGCTGGAGTAGCCGGCCGCGATGAGGGCGCGAGCCTTCTTCTCTTCCCGGACCTTCCACTGGATGAAGTCGGCGATCTCCGGATGGTCCATGTCGAGGCAGACCATCTTGGCCGCGCGCCGCGTGGTGCCGCCGCTCTTGGTGGCGCCCGCCGCACGGTCGAAGACCTCGAGGAAGCTCATGAGGCCCGACGAGGTGCCGCCACCGCTCAGCTTCTCCTGCTTGCCGCGGACCTTGCTGAAGTTGGTGCCGGTGCCCGAGCCGTACTTGAAGAGGCGAGCCTCGAACTTTACGAGATCGTAGATGCTCATCAGGTCGTCGCCGACCGACTGGATGAAGCACGCCGAGCACTGGGGGCGCTCGTAGTTGTTCTCGATCTCCATGATCTCGTTCTCGGCGCCCTTGGCCGAGGCGGTGTTCCAGGCCCAGTTGCCGCCCTGACCCACGATCTCGTACTCGTGGTAGAGGCCGCAGTTGAACCACACCGGCGAGTTGAAGGCGCCGTACTGGTTGACCAGGAAGAAGGAGAGCTCGGCCTCGAAAGCGTCGGCGTCTTCGGTGGAGGCGAAGTAGCCCCCGAAGCGCTCGCCAGCCTCACGAATGGTGTGGGCGATGCGGTAGACGACCTGGCGGACACTGGTCTCGCTCTGGTTCTTGTCGCCGTAGAGACCGGCCTTCCGGTAGTACTTCGAGACGACGATGTCGGTCGCCAGCTGCGACCACTCGGCCGGGATCTCGGCGCCGTCCATGCGGAAGACGACCGATCCGTCGGAGCCGGTGATGACGCTGGTGCGCTTCTCCATCCGGACTTCGTCTAGCGGGTCGACGCCGGACTTGGTCACCATCCGGGTGTACTTGAGGCCGCGGTTGCCGCGACGCTTGCGGCGGCTGCGCTTGGACTCACCCTTGGTGTCCGACTTCTTACCCTGGGACTTCTGCGTCATGGTCTCGGGTTTCATGGTGTCCGGCCCCCCGTCCTTCTCGAGGTCCATGCCGTTTCCCTTACCCACGATGTTCGTTTGCGCCATTGCTCCCCTGCTTTCGTACCCGGCTGGTTTCTACTGGGCTTTCCGAGGCTCTTCTTTACGGGTCTGCGTTCCCAAAACGTCCACACAACCAAGTCCCGAGACGACAAACCCCTCCGGACGCAGCTCCACGTGGCCACCACGGGTACGTGGATGAGCCAAGAGGTGCGAGGAGGGGCGAGTCTTGGACCTTGGTTGTATCCCGTCAGACAGCTGTGCCTGTGAGGGCGCAGCTCGACGGTGTACCTACGTGGTCTTGTTCTGCTGCGTGCGAACCACCGCTCTGATCGAGCCCCCCCCGATCCGTCACGATTCGCTTCATCATGAGGGGTCGGATGTTCTGCTCGAGCATGGGTCGGTGTCGCCGCATGAGTGGGTCCGAGACACGTAGGCGTCCGCGATGGCGGAGAAAGTGTTACTACCCCAATGTGCAGCACCCCTTCAAACCAAATTTGGGCCGGTCGGGCCAAACTATTGGATAGCCTACGATCTTTTTTTCGTACGTCGAGGTCCGACCTGAACGGTTGTCAGCCGCACACAAACACCCCAGAACAACTGCTCAGGTTTTCAACACGTTATCCCCATGTCACCGTCGCGACACATGGTTGAGAGCGTCCGATCTCCTGCGGGCGTGGTCCGTCTCACCCCCCTCGGAGGGCTGGGAGAGATCGGCATGAACTGCATGGTCGTCGAGCAAGCGGGGCCCGACGGACCCGAGCGGCTGCTCATCGACTGTGGCGTCACCTTTCCCCAAGGCGACTACGGGATCGACGTCATCCATCCTCGCTTCGACCACCTGCTCGACGCGCCGGAGCGCATCGCTGGCATCGTTCTCACCCACGGTCACGAAGACCACATCGGCGCGTTGCCTTATCTCCTGCACGCGTTGCGCGCAGAAGGGGTGCGGCCTCCGGTCTACGGCCCGCCGTATGCGATGGGCCTCGTGCGGCGCCGGCTCGAGGAGCACGAGTTGCCCGCCGACCTGCAAGAGGTCTCTCCGCGCGAGCCCTACCGCGTGGGCTCGTTCGGGGTCGAGCACATCTCGGTGACCCACTCGATCCCGCAGGCCACGTCGGTCGCCCTCGAGACCGAAGCGGGGACCCTTCTTCACACCGGCGACTTCAAGCTCGACCCTTACCCCCTCGACGGCGTGCGCACGGACGAGCGGCGCTTTCGCGAGCTGGGCGAGGCGGGCGTGACCCTCATGATGTCCGACAGCACGAACGTGCTGAAGGAGGGCCATACCGGCAGTGAGAAGACCGTGGCCGCCTACCTCGACGAGGCCTTCGGTGGCGCTCGCGGTCGCATCATGGTCGGCCTCTTCGCCTCCAACCTCTACCGCCTCGACGCCGTCGCGCACGCCGCACGCCGCCACGGTCGTCGGCTCTGTCTGCTGGGACGGAGCGTGCGCAACCACGCCGATCTCGGTCGCTACCTCGGCCTGCTGAAGTGGCCGAGTGACCTCGTGGTGAATCCCGACAAGGCGGCCAAGATGCCGCGAGAGCAAGTCGCCTACGCCTGTGGAGGCACCCAAGGAGAGTTTCACGGTTCGCTCCGCCGGGTGGCGAGCCGCACGCACCACGAAGCCCGCCTCGACGAAGGCGACCTCGTCCTCCTCAGCTCGCGCGTCATCCCCGGCAACGAGCGCATGGTGAACGACCTCATCAACGCCTTCGTCGGCGAAGGCATCGACGTGCAGTTCCGCGCCACCCATCCCGACATCCACGTCAGCGGCCACGGTCACCGCGAGGAGCAGCGTGAGATGCTGAGCTGGGTTCGCCCCCGGCACTTCGTTCCCCTGCACGGCACGCGCATCCACCTCGAGCGCCACGCCGAGTTGGCCCGGCAGACCGGGGTCGAAGACACCCTGGTGGTCGAGAACGGACAGGTCTTCGAGGTCGACGCCGAGGGTCTGCGTCACGCCGGCGAGGCGGTGGTCGGTCACATCGCGACCGCGCGCAAGATGGAGATGGATGACGAGGTGATCCGGGAACGTCGCCGCCTCGGTCGCCACGGCGTGCTGTTCGTGAGTCTTCGGGGAGGGGACGTGCACGGCATCGCCATGAGCGGTGTGCCCGACCCCACGCGTGCCCGCGCGGTTGCGCGTCGCGCCGCTCGCTGGGCGCTCACCAGCCCCGACCGCGACCTGGCGCGACTCGCTGCCCCCGAGCGCGTGCGCCGCGCGGTGCGATGGAAGGTGGGGGATGCGCTCGGACAACGCCCGGTCGTCATCGTCGACGTAGAGGAAGAATCATGAGCAAGAACGTGACCGCTCACGGGGTGGTGAGCGCCGCGCTCCGCGACCACGTCGACACGACGCGCGCGGCGGCCTACCGCGTCGTCTGCGCTTACCCCGACCCCGAGGCCATTCACGACTTTCGGGTCGGACTTCGTCGACTCCGCACGGTCTCGCGCGCGAGCCGTGGTCTCTACGGCAAGGGGGCGATGGGCCAGCTCGAAGCCACCTGCAAGGTCTTCGGTGACGCCACGGGTGCGCTGCGCGACGCGGAGGTGCTCGCCGAGACCCTCGCCCAAGCCGAGCTCGACGTCGCGGCTCAGGCCGGCGCCGTGACCTGGCTCGCCGACGTCAGCGGTCGTGAGGAGGTCATGCGGCAGCGGGCCGTGGCGCGCATCTGTGGGCCCGAGCTCGAAACGGCTTTCGCCGCCCTCGACAAACGCCTGCGCCGGGGCCCCAAACGCGATCTCGACCTCTACGCCTACGCCGACGATTGCCTCGCCATGGCCCGCGAGGGTGTGCTCGACCGCCTGCCGGTCCCCCGCAGCCATCCGGAACACCTCCACCGACTCCGCATTCGGTTCAAACGCCTGCGCTACACGGCGGAGATGCTCGTGGGCTTTGGCAGCGCCCTGGGGGAGGGAAAGCGCGCGAAGAAGTCGCGCGAAGCGTGGGCCGACGTGGCCAAGCAGGCGAGCAAGATGCAGGGGTGTCTCGGTTTGCTCAACGACGCGGCGCAGGCGCGCACGCAGCTGCAGACGGCCACCATCATTCCGCCCGATCAACGGCGTAGCCTCGATCGTGCACTCGTGGCGCTCAATGCACAGCTCGAAGCCAAGTCGGTCTCCACCCTCGAACGATTGCCGGATTCGGTGGCCGGACCCGGTGAAGACCGCCTCGTGAGCTGACTCGGGTTATTCTTCCTGCATGCGGCACTCTTCTTACCTTCTCATTGCGATGCTCGCCGCGGGTTGCATCCTCGACCGCGCAGGCGGCGGACCGACCGACGATCCTTCGAGCACGTCGGCCACGTCGGGGGGCGGTTCGATCACCATCGCGGTCGTCAGCAACGACGCGAGCAGCACCACGGACGCGTCCTCCACCAGCAGCAGCTCCGGCATGGGAGGCATGGGCGGAGCGGGGGGCATGGGTGGGGCCGGTGGCGGTGGTGGTCCACCGGGAGATCCACTCTCCGACGCGGGGCTCGTGCTGCGCTACTTCCTCGATGAGGCGAGCATGGGCACGGCCCCCACGGATGCATTGGATGCCGCGCCCAATCCGCTCAACCTCCCCATCGACTACGGGGCCGGCAATCTCTCTTACAGCGAGGTCGCGGCGGGCCAGCGCGGGCTCACCTGGGCCACGGCAGGTGGACAAGGCGTTGCGGCCGCGAGCTTCTTGAACACGAAGGTCATCACCGACATGGGTGGTGCGCAGCGCGCGACCATCGAGTTGGTGGCCGACATCGACGGTGCCATGAGCATGGGGGCCCGACCCTTCTCGCTCGGAAAGACCGCCGCCACCTGCGTTTCTCCGATCTGCGACGAGCTCGGGCTGCGGCACCCGGACGCCAGCGAGCTACAGCTCTTCTTCAACAACAACCAGGTCGCCGTCTGGGATGCGCCGTGGGGTCTTCAGGGCCGCTGCGTGATCCACGTGGTGCTCAACAGCACCGCCGGTGCAGAAGCCAACCGCGCTCGGCTCTACGTCAACGGCGTGCTCGCTACGGCGAAAGGGGCCATCTCCGTCGGGGCCAACGAGACGCTGGCGCTGTCGATGGATGGCACGGTGTCGCTGGGCCATGCCCTCACGACACCGAACTCGCCGGCGGGCACCATCCACTACGCCGCGCTCTACCGGGTGCCGTTCAACGCGACCCGGATCACGGCTCACACCGCGCGGCTGCTCACCAGCGACGACGCGACTTGGCCGCCCTGAAAGTTCACCCGCGGTAGATCTCGACCCGCTCGACCATGATGGGGTCGCGCGGCCGGTGTTTGTCGCTCACCGGGCCACCCGCAATGGCCGACACCACATCCATGCCTGCGGTCACGAGGCCGAACACGCTGTGCCGGTCGTCGAGATGAGGCGCCGGCACCTCGGTGATGAAGAACTGCGAGCCATTGGTGCGGGGTCGACCGTTGTTCGCCATCGAGAGCGTGCCCGCCCGGTTGTGCCGTAGCTCGGGGTGGAACTCGTCCTCGAAGGTATACCCCGGGGTTCCTTTGCCCCATTCGTCGACGAGGTCTTCGTAGCGCGACGCCGGGTCACCGAACTGCAGCACGAAGTTGCGCACGGTGCGGTGGATGAAGAGCCCGTCGTAGAAGGGCACGCCCTTCTGCTGGCCCTTCTTCGGGTCTTCCCAAGGGATGTTTCCGACGGCGAGACCCACGAAGTTGCGCACCGTCTGGGGAGCGCGCCGCTCGTAGAGCCGGGCGACGATGTTGCCCACCTCGGTGTAGAAGGTGCACTGCAGCTGGCCCGTGCCCGGGATGTCGATGGCGGGGAAGTCCATCCGGGTCAGCCCGTGCGCTCCACCAGGGTGGCGATGCCCTGGCCGACGCCGATGCAGAGGGTGGCGATACCGAGCGAAGCTTCGCGCTGGTCCATCGCGTTGAGCAGCGTGACCATGATGCGCGCGCCGGAGCACCCGATGGGGTGGCCGAGGGCCAGCGCGCCGCCGTTCACGTTGACCTTCTCGGGGTCGAGGTCGAGCGCACGAACACAGGCGAGGGACTGCGCGGCGAAGGCCTCGTTGAGCTCGAAGAGGTCGATGTTGGGCACACGGAGGTTGGTGCGCTTCAGCAGCTTGCGAACCGCTCCGATGGGACCTTCGCCCATGTAGTTGGGGTCGAGGCCCACCGTGGCGTTGGCCACGATCTTCGCCCGCGTCTTCAACCCCAACGACTCGACCACGTCGCCGGCCACGAGCATGACGGCGGCGGCACCGTCGTTGATGGGGCTCGAGTTGCCAGCGGTGACCGAGCCGCCCTCGCGGAAGACGGGTCGCAGCTTGGCCAGCTTCTCGAGGCTGGTGTCGGGACGAATGCTCTCGTCGCGCTTCACCTCGATGGGCTCGCCTTTTCGCTGAGGCACCGACACGGGAAGGATCTCGCTCTCGAACTTGCCGGCCTCGGTGGCGGCGGCCGCCTTGCGGTGAGACGCGAGGGCGAAGGCGTCTTGGTCCTCGCGGGTGATCCCATGCTTCTTGGCCACGTTCTCCGCGGTCTCACCCATGCCGATGAGCTCGAAGCGCTCGGCCATCTTGGGGTTGGGGAAGCGCCACCCGATCGACGTGTCGTAGATCTCTGGCGCCTGACGGGAGAAGGCCTTGTCGGACTTCTTCATCACGTAGGGGGCGCGGCTCATGCTCTCGACCCCGCCCGCGATGGCCACGTCGGCCTCGCCGAGGGCGATCATGCGGTACGCGTCGCCGATGGCCTCGAGGCCGCTGCCGCAGAGCCGATTGACCGTTACGCCGGGCACGTCGAAGGGGAGGCCCGCGAGCAGGGTCGCCATCCGGGCCACGTTGCGGTTGTCTTCGCCCGCCTGGTTGGTGGCTCCGAAGATCACCTGGTCGAGGTGCTCGGTCGCCTTCGGTTGGCGTTCGGCGAGGGCGGAGATGACCTTGGCGGCCAGATCGTCGGTCCGGATGCTCGACAGCCCCCCCGCGAACTTGCCGATGGGGGTCCGGAGCCCGTCGACGATGTAGACGGTCCTGGTGTTGGTGCGGACGGAGGTGACCATGGCCCGGCAATGTAGCATCGCCGTTGGGCTGGCGCGCACCTTCGGGTATGTTCGATCTTCTGGCTACGGCGGTCCCCACGGCCGCAAGATATGTTACGTTACGGCATTGGCCGGAGGCCCCAGCCAAAGGGTCACCGCGTCCAGGTCTTCGCAGTCATCGGTCTAAAGAGCATCCGGGCTCAGGCGTCCGGACCTAGCGTCATCGAGGGGCAACATGCGGCTCGGAATCTTCAGCGACATCCACGCCAACTACGAGGCTTTGAGCGCTGTGCTCGAGGTCATGCGGCACGAGTCCATCGACGAGTACCACTGCCTCGGCGACGTGGTCGGCTACGGCGGTTCGCCCAACGAGTGTGCGAGCATCGTGCGCGACGTGGCGCGGTACACCATCCTGGGCAACCACGACGCGGCCGTGGCCGGACGCATGGACTACTCCTACTACTACGAGGCGGCTCGCGAGGCGCTCGACAAGCACGCGGAAATCCTCTCCGCCGCCAACACGGCCTGGCTCAAGGGGTTGCCCTACAGCGAGCGCGTCGAAGAGGCGAGCGTCGACCTCTGCCACGGGTCGCCGGTTCGACTCGAGGAGTTCGACTACATCTTCGCGCCCGAGCAGGCCCGTGAGTGCCTCCCGATGTTCGACGAGATGGCCCACCTCACCCTCATCGGCCACTCCCACCTCTGCAAGGTGTTCGAGCTGACCCGAACCGAGGCCATCGAGCTGCCCGCCAACGACGTGAAGCTCGACCCCGACAAGAAGTACATCGTGAGCGTCGGCTCCGTGGGCCAGCCCCGCGACTACGACAACCGCGCGAGCTTCGTGATCTTCGACTCCGAGAACAAGCAGCTGTCGTTCCGCCGCATCGAGTACGACATCGAGTCGGCGGCGCAGAAGGTTCTCAACTGCAAGCTCGAGCGCAACTTCGCGCACCGTCTCTACATCGGGGTCTAGCCCGAGAAGCCGCGCCGAGCGCGACAGAGCAGCGCGAGGTCGACGGTGTCGGCGTCGGGCGGGCGCATCTCGAAGTCACCGAAGACGTCGGTGACTTCGAAGCCGTTGTAGTGCAGAAGCGCCTCGAGCTCGCGCGGGAAGAACTGTCGGTGGGCGAGCGGCGTCATCCAGGCTCGCTCGGGTGCTCCCTTGGGCTCGAACTCCATGCTCACGAGCAGCACCTGGCGCATCGGGTCGTAGTCGAAGCGCTCGCCGTAGCGCACCACTTCGTCCGTCGACGGATGGCGAAAGGGCGTGACGCGCGTGAGCTTCGACGGGTCGCGGTCGAGCTCCTCGGGGTTGGGCACCGAGGTGTCGAGCACGAACAAACCGCCTCGCTGTAGATGAGCGCGCACCCGCGCCAAGAACTGCTCGACGTCTTGGCGGGTGTAGAGGTGGAGGAACGTGTTGAAGGTGCAGAGCACCAGCGGGAAGCGTCGGTCGAGGCGGACGCGCCGCATGTCTCCGCGCTTCACGGTCACGCGGGAGGCGAGCTCGGGCTGGGCCTTCAGCTCGCGTCGCAGCGCAGCGAGCATCGGCGCCGAGCGGTCGACGCCCGTACACGTGAGCCCGATGCGCGCGAGGGGGAGGAGGATGCGCCCTGCGCCGCAGCCATATTCGAGCACACCACCTTCGCCGTGCTCGGCCGCGAGGCCGACGTAGAAGTCGATGTCCTCGCTGCGATCGGCGTAGGTGGCCGCGTAGTAGGCGGCGTCTTTGTAGTGGGCATCGCTGCCCGACTCGAGCTCGGCGTCACGTCCGCCGTCGAGGGCGTGGCGTTTCTTCAACGTAGAAGGGCGAGCCGGTCAGGCCTGGTCTTGGGCCTGGTAGCGGGCGCGCTGCTGTGCGACCCACTCGTCGACCACCTCGGTCGTCTTGCGGTCGAAGGCCACCTTACCGGCAGCGATCTCACGCAGCGCGCAGACGAGGGGCTTGTTCTTGCACTTCACGAGGGGCTCCTCGTTGCGCATGAGCTGCCGGGTCCGGCGAGCGGCCATGATGACGAGGGCGAAGCGGTTTTCCTCGCGCTCGAGGCAGTCTTCTACGGTGACGCGTGCCATTGGAGCGGCGGAGCTTAGTTCGCGCCGTGGACCTGTGCAAGCACGTGGAGGGCCAAACGTGCCCGGAGGCGTTGTCGGCGTTGCGCTTCGCCCGAGGTAGGGGTACCCCTCGGCCGTGGTCGACAGCCTGCCTCCTCCGCCGGAACCCCATCCCGAGCTCCACTACCGCCGCATCGTGCTCAAGCTGAGCGGCGAGGCCCTCTGTGGCGAGCGGGGTGGTTTCGGCATCCGCCCGGAAACACTTCGAAAAGTCGCGGCCGAGCTCGCCGAGGTGCACCGCATGGGGGTGCAGATCGGCATCGTCGTGGGTGGCGGCAACATCTTCCGCGGCCTCAAGGGCGCCAGTGCCGGCATGGACCGGTCGCAGAGCGACTACATGGGCATGCTGGCGACGGTCATCAACAGCCTCGCCCTACAGGATGCCCTGGAGAAAGAAGGCATCCACACGCGCGTGATGACGGCCTTGGAGATCAAGCAGGTGGCCGAGCCCTACATCCGCCGTCGGGCGATGCGTCACCTCGAGAAGGGCTACATCGTCATCTTCGCAGCCGGCACCGGCAACCCCTACTTCAGCACCGACACCGCGGCCTCGCTGCGCGCGATGGAGATCAACGCCGGAGCGCTGCTCAAGGCGACCAAGGTGGAGGGGATCTACGACCGCGACCCCGAGCAGCACGAGGGGGCGCAGATGTACAACGTGGTCAGCTACGACCGGTTCCTCGTCGACCGCATCGGGGTGATGGACCAGACCGCCATCGCGCTCTGCCGTGAGAACAACCTTCCCATCCAGGTGTTCAAGCTCGAGCCCGGCAACATCATCAAGGTGTGCCGTGGCGAGGCGGTAGGCACCACGGTGCACGACGACGACCGCTGAAGGTAGGCTGTATCGCTCATGATCTTCCGTCGAAAGCTCGCTTTTGCCGCCATCCTCGGGATGGCCGCGATGGCATCCGCCTGTGACGGCTGCGACGAGAAGGCCATCGACAACGCGCAGACCGGCGGCGAGCAACCGGGTGGGCTCACGCCGAAGCAGGCGCAAGAGGTGGTGGCCAAGGTCGGCGACCGCACCATCACCCTCGGTGACTACGCGGCCGCGCTCGAGCGCATGAACCGCATCGACCGACTTCGCTACCAGACGAAGGAGCGCCGCCGCGAGCTGCTGGACGAGATGATCGACCTCGAGCTGCTGGCCCAAGAGGCCAAGCGCCGTGGACTCGACCAGAAGCCTCAGGTCCAGGAGGCGGTGCGGCAGGTGTTGCGCGAGGCCCTCGTGGCCAAGGCGCGCGAGAAGCTACCCGCGCCGGGCGCGATTCCGGCCGACCAGGTAAAGGCCTACTACGACGCACACAAGGCCGACTTCACCGAGCCGGAGCGGCGGCGGGTGTCGGTCATCGCGATGAAGGATCGCGACCAGGCCGAGAAGGTCCTGGCCCTGGCCAAGAGCGGCGAGCGCAAATGGGGCGAGCTCTGGGCCGAGTTCGACCTCGGCAAGAATCCGAAGGACGCCAAACAGAAGGGCGACCTCGCAGGCGACCTCGGCATCGTGGGCGCGCCAGACGATCAGCGTGGGGGCAACAGCGCGGTACCGGCTCCGGTTCGTAAGGCGGTCTTCGAGCTGGCCAAGGTGGGCGACGTCTACGCAGAGCTCGTCGAGCACGACGGCAAGCTCTACGTCGTGCGGCTCAGCGGCCAATCGAAGGGGCACACACGGTCCCTCGAAGAAGCCGACCGCGCGATTCGGGTCGAGCTCCTCAAGCAGCGCCTCGACGAGCTCGAGAAGGCCCTCGACGCCGACCTTCGCAAGCGCTTCCCGGTGTCGATCGACGACGAGGCGCTGAAGAAGGTGCAGGTCCCCGACGTGTCGACGGCGCGCCCCTTTTGGGAGCAGACCCTGCCCCCAAAGGACCTGCAAACCGATCCCACCTCTCCCGAGGCGGTCCCCTCCGCCAAGCCGTGACCACGCGGGGGCAGCTGCGGGTTCTCGAGCCCGGCTGGCGCGACCAGCTGCGCGGCGCGGTGACCACCGTCGAGGGGCTCGACGCCGCCATCGCGCTCACCCCCGAAGAGCGCCGAGGCGCCGAGCGAGCCGAGGCGGCGGGCTTTCCACTGCAAGTCACGCCCTACTACCTTTCCCTCATCGACGGGGATGACCCCGCCTGTCCCATTCGACGGCAGGTGGTTCCGCACGCCGACGAGGCGACCGAGACGGCGGGCGACCTGGTCGATCCCCTCGGAGAAGAGGCCCACGAGGTGGCGCCCTCGCTCGTGCGCCGCTACCCGGACCGCGCACTTCTGGTGTCGACCGACCAGTGCGCCATCTACTGCCGCTTCTGCACGCGATCGCGGGTGGTCGGCGCGGGGGCGGGGCCTGCGCCGCTGCGCTCGCTCGAGCCAGCCTTCGTTTGGCTCGAGGCGCATCCCGAGATCAAAGACGTCATTCTCAGTGGCGGCGACCCTTTCACCATGGCCACATCGCGGCTCGTACGGTTGGTGTCCCGCCTGCGCGCCATCGAACACGTGGAGGTGATTCGGCTCGCGACGCGGGTGCCGGTCTCGCTGCCGATGCGCATCGACGACGAGCTCGTGGGTGCCCTACGGGGCCTGCACCCACTCTGGGTGATGACCCACTTCAACCACCCGAGAGAGCTGAGCGACGAAGCGGCAGCGGGGGTGGCGCGCTTGGTCGACGCGGGTTTCCCGGTGATGAACCAGACGGTGCTGCTGCGTGGGGTCAACGACGACGCTTCGACCCTGACCGCACTCTTTCGCGGGCTGATCCGTTGGCGGGTCAAACCCTACTACTTGCTCCAGATGGACCCGGTCCGCGGCACCGGTCATCTCCGCACGCCGCTGTCACGTGGCGTGGAGATCATGGAGGCCCTTCAAGGGCGCCTCTCGGGCATCGCGCTCCCCAAGCTCATCGTCGACACACCGGGCGGCATGGGCAAGGTCCCCATCGGCCCCGACTACGTGGTCGACCGCGCCCCTGGCCGTACCCGGTTGAGGACACATCGGGGCGTCGAGGTCGACTATCTCGACCCCTGATGGGACTGGATGGCGTTGTACCCGGTCCGTTGCGGCTGGAATCTTGCAGGAGATGCCCCAAAAAGCGACGTCGTCACGCAGACGTTTCCAAGCTGTGACGTATCCCTGCTCGCGGTACACCTACGCAGGTTGTGTCACATCTTGAATCGGGTTTGATTCCGGGTACTTGAGGGAGTCAGCGGGAAACCTGCTCGCCGTGATGCTGCTCCCTGGAGTTTCCCCGGAAGCAGCCTGCCGAAGTGCTGCTACATTACTGCCACTGCTTGCACAGGCGTAGGCGAACGTGTAACTAAGCGTCCGCTCCTGACCACAACCTACCTCCTCCTTCATCAGCAAGCCCTCGTTGGGCCGATGGGTCTTTTCATACTTCTGGAGGCAGGCGGTTAGGACGCTCGACAGGGCAATATTTGCTGGAGGAATGAATCGATGAAGACTTGGCGATGGATGTTGACGATGGTGGCGGCTGGCTCGCTCGTGGCTGCCTGTTCAGTTGAGACCACTTCGGACGACGACGACGGTACCAGTGGCACCGGCGGTGGCGGCGGAACGGCCACCACGACTACGGCCACCGGCGTGACGAGCTCGACCTCGGTCACCACGACGGGCGGCAACATGGGTTGCTTCGATGAGGGTGCGGCGCTGGTGGCCCCCGGAATGGATCCCCTGACCGGCTTGGGGAGCTGCTCGGCGCAGCAGGCCACAGATTTCTTCGAAGCCTGTTTCAACAACAACGGCGATTGTGAAGCGTTCCAGAATGACACGGCCAACGCGGACTGCCTGGGCTGCATGTTCGGCGGCACTGGCACGCACTTCCCGCCGCTCCTACTAGGAAACCAGACCGCGAATGGCAGCAGCGTCTACGTCAACGTTTACGCCTGCGAGTCCATCGCAAGTGGCCAGACGCAGTGCGCCCAGGGAACTTCGCGGTACAGCCACTGCGTGAACACCTCGTGCGAAGCCTGCATGACGGATGCAGAGGACCAGGCCTGCCTCCAAGAGGCACAGGGGCCGTCTAGCATCTGCTCGACCTCGACCGAGATCATGATTCCGGCAGGGTGTGAGTCGATCCTCCAGATCGACTTCGCCAACCTGTCGGCGGAGTGTGCAGGAAGCGACTTCCAAGGGCTGTACACCAGCGCTGTGACCTACATCTGTGGCGCCGGCGGCACCTGAATAGCACCCCGCCGCCTCAGTGGCGGGCCATTCGAACGACCCCTTCGCGGCGCTGCCGCGACGGGGTCGTTCTCGTTTGTGTCGGCTGGAATGGGAAGCCAGAGGACTACGTTTCCTTACGCAGCGCTCTGGCGGCCGTGGTAGGACGTCAAAACAAATCCACGGCTCCCATGCAGGGGCCGTAATCCCCGGGGACTTCTCCCCGGCTCAACCAAGACTCTCCACCGGGGCCGCTCCGCGGTCTGCCCGGTGTCCTACAACGGCGTCCACCTCGCCCGTGGGCGCGACGAAGCCGAACATGAGCGGGAATACTCTCGTCATCAACGTGGACATTCGCGAGGTCCGCGTGGCCCTCATCGAAGATGGGGTCATCGCCGAGCTCCACATCGAACGGCTCAGCTCGCTGAGCACCCTCGGAAACATCGTACTAGGGAAGGTCTCCCGAGTGCTTCCGGGCATGCAGGCCGCCTTCATCGACATCGGTGAAGAACGCGCCGCCTTCCTCCACGTGGAGGATCTCATCCGCCCGGATGACTTCGAGAAGTACCTCCAGGGACCACGCAAGGAGGACGAAAGCCCCTCCGACGACGAGGTCACGGACGACGACGACGGAGACGACGAGCCGGACGACGAGGAGGAGGCTCCCAAGCGCCGCCGCCGTCGCCGCCGCCGCCGTCGCCGCAATGACGAAGACGAGGTCAAAGCCAAGGCCACCTCGGACGAGGCCGACGCCGAAGACGGCGATGACGAAGCCCTCGAGAAGTCCGACGACGCGCCCGACGAAGACGTCCCCCTCACGGAAGAGGACGACGAGTCGGAGGATGAGGAAGACGAAGACGAGTCCGAGGACGAAGACGAGTCCGAGGAAGACGAGTCCGAGGAAGACGACGAGTCCGAGGAAGACGACGAGTCCGAAGAAGACGAAGACGAGTCCGAAGAAGACGAAGACGAGTCCGAAGAAGACGAAGACGAGTCTGAGGACGAAGACGAGTCCGAAGAAGACGAAGACGAAGACGAGTCCGAGGAAGAC
>JAUHZF010000201.1 GCA_030426145.1 Polyangia bacterium | reverse complement strand
CTCGAACCCGGAACCTCGAACCCGGAACCTCGAACCCGGAACCTCGAACCCGGAACCTCGAACCCGGAACCTCGAAGACCTACCGGTAGGGCCCTTGCCCGGCCATGAGCGCTGCGTAGAGGGCGAGGCCGGCCTCTGCGCGTTGGTAGAGCAGGGCGGGGTCGGGGGATGGTGCGGGGAGGACGACCACGAGGTGGTCGCGCTCGACGTCGACCGCGAGGGCACCTTCGAGGAGGGTCTGCCATCGGGCGCGGGCCGAAGGGGAGAGCTGTTCGAGGTCGCCGCGTCGGAGGCCGTCGGTCGGGTCCCACGCGAGGCGGAAGCGGTCGGCGATGGGGTCGCGGAATCGCACTTCGACTGTCGTGTGGGTTGGCGTCTCGTCCTGCGCCCACTCGGTGACGATGCGCACCTCGGTGGCATCGATGCGTCCCTCGACGGCCATGCACGTCGTTTGAAGCGGAGCATCGAGTCGCCGCGCCAGGACTTCCCACGCGGGACGTAGCTCGGCCATCGCTGCCGGCGGCACTACACGAGCGCGCGCCCGGCTCAGCGCCCGCGCCAGGTGTCGGGTGGCCTGGGCGAACCACTGCAGCTGCTTGGGGGACTGGCCGGCATCGCGATGGTGCACGGTCAGGCTCGTGTCGTCGATGTCGTAGAGCCGCAACGGCAGCAGGTGCGCGCTCACGGGCTGGAGCAAGGACCTCAGCTGCGCGTGCTCGCGGCTGGTGAGGTAGTGGTCGCGATCCCAGCGCTCGTCGCCGATCGTGACCCCTCCACCGACCACACGTCGCAGGCTGGACGCCGACCCGCCATCGAGACCGAGTTGGAGCGCCGGGTAGGCGAGGGATCCGGACAGGAAGATCCCCTCCGCGCCCCGGTGCTCGCGGCGAATGGTGATGTCGGTCTCCCCGAGGTCGGCGTCGCGCTCGGTCGCGTGCAGCGTCCCGCGCTCCTCGTCGTAGGTGAATCCGTGCTGCTGGGCGACGGTGGACCAGATGGTCCGGATCCGCTCGGAGCCGATGACGAGCGGTGCCTGCCGCTGCCGGCGCTTGGTCTGGGAGCCGCTGGGCAGAACCTCGACCGGCACCTGGAAGGTGAGGTTGCGCACGAAGTCGTAGCGGGCCTTCGTCTCGAACGACCATTGGAGCTGACACAGCTCGGAGGAGAAGGTCGGCGGCAGACGGTCGGGCAGCTTCATCGCGAAGGGCACGGCCTCGGCTTCGCCCACCTGGGATAGATCCTTCGTGATGGTGTAGCGGAGGGCCTCACCACCCGCGGCACGCCCTCGTACCTGGACCCGCTGGAATCCGACCAGCGCCAGCTCGGTCCTTCCGTAGCGGTTGTAGGCCACGTTGTATGGCGCGAGCTGCCCGCGCAGGGTGCCGCCTGGGACGATGAGTGTGTCGTCGAGCGCCACCTCGATGTGGGCTTCCTGTCGGCGCGGGCCCTCTGGATTGGGGGAGAAGATCTTCTTGTCGGGTTGGAGTCGGCGCTCGGGGCGCCGCTGCATGACCATCACGAAGGTGACCTTGCGGTCGGGCCACCACGGAATGTCGACGTGGACCGTGATCTCGTAGGCCACCCTCACCGTGACCGTGCCCGCCGTTGCGTCATAGGTAGGCGGCAACCCCTGGGGGAGGCGGAAGATACACGGCATCTTCGTCCGTCCCTTCGGCAGCTCCGCAGGTCCCGTGAGGTCTGCGCGCATGCCCACCAGGTGCCGCCTTTGGGACCGCCGGTGCTCTCCCGCACCCGTGGCGACGTACCCGTATCCTTCCAGGGTGGCGCTCACGGCCCCTACCTCCACTGGACGCCGGGCGTCGAGCAGAACCTCAGCCCGAACCTCGTCGCCGGGGAAGACGTGGGTCGGCAACACGAGCCGGACCTTGGGGCGCGTCTTGATGAGGCTCACTGCTACCGACTAGCATGCACGGGCCAAAGCGGGATTGCCCTTCGGCAACCCATCCCTCAAGCTTTAGGATCCCCCGACCACCCATCGCCCCAGGAACGAACAAGTGTCCGAATTCTCTCTCGAAAAGCACGGCATCAACGTCAAGAAGATCATCCGGAACGCCGCCCCATCGGCGCTCTACGAGGCAGCGCTGCAGTTCGAGAAAGGCTCGGCGATCACCAACGCCGGCGCACTCGTGGCCTACAGCGGTGAAAAGACCGGGCGCTCGCCGATGGACAAGCGCGTGGTCGAGGAGGATGAGACCAAAGACGACATCTGGTGGGGGCCGGTCAACATCAAGCTCGACGAGCACACCTTCCAGGTCAATCGCGAGCGGGCGATCGACTACCTCAACACCCGCGATTTTCTCTACTGCGTCGACGCTTACGCCGGGTGGGATCCCAAGGAGCGCATCAAGGTCCGCGTCATCTGCGCCCGCGCCTACCACGCGCTCTTCATGCACAACATGCTCATCCGGCCCAGCAAGGAGGAGCTCGAGTCCTTCGGGGACCCGGACTACGTCATCTACAACGGCGGCTCTTTCCCCGCGAACCGCTACACGACGGGCATGACCTCGACCACCAGCGTCGACCTCTCCTTCAAGAACCAGGAGTTCGTCATCCTCGGCACCCAGTACGCCGGCGAGATGAAGAAGGGGATCTTCACGGTCATGAACTACCTCATGCCGAAGAAGGGGGTGCTTTCGATGCACTGCTCGGCCACCGAGGGCGAGAACGGCGAGACCTCCGTGTTGTTCGGTCTCTCCGGCACCGGCAAGACCACGCTCTCGGCCGATCCCAAGCGCAAGCTCATCGGCGACGACGAGCACTGCTGGGGCGACGACGGCGTCTTCAACATCGAGGGCGGCTGCTACGCCAAGATGATCGACCTCTCTGCCGAGGCCGAGCCCGACATCTTCAACGCCATTCGGTTCGGCACCGTGCTCGAGAACGTGAAGTTCGACCCCAAGACCCGTGAGGTCGACTTTCACGACACCTCGTTCACGCAGAACACGCGCGGCAGCTACCCCATCGAGTACATCGAGAACGCCAAGATCCCCTGCATGGGGGGGCACCCCAAGAACGTCATCTTCCTCACCGCAGACGCCTTCGGCGTGCTGCCTCCGGTGAGCAAGCTCGACAAGAACCAGGCGATGTACCACTTCGTCAGCGGCTACACGGCCAAGGTCGCCGGCACCGAGATGGGGGTCACCGACCCCGAGGCGACCTTCTCTCCGTGTTTCGGCGGGCCCTTCCTCGTCTGGCACCCCACCAAGTACGCGGAGCTGCTCGCCGAGCGCATCGAGAAGCACGACTCGCAGGTCTGGCTGGTGAACACGGGCTGGTCCGGAGGGCCCTTCGGCGTGGGCAAGCGCATGAGCATCGCGCACACGCGGGCCATGGTCGACGCCATTCACGATGGCTCGCTCGCCAAGGTGGAGACCACCGTCGATCCGATCTTCGGGGTGCACATCCCGAAGAGCTGCCCCAACGTCCCGGATGAGGTGCTCATCCCCAAGAACACCTGGAAGGACGGCGCCGCCTACGACGCCATGGCGCGCAAGCTGGCGCATGCCTTCGCCGAGAACTTCAAGAAGTACGAGGCCGAGGCTTCCGCCGAGGTGAAGGCGGCCGGGCCCAAGCTCTGATGGATCGCCCGTTCCGCATCCTCGGGGTGCAGCAGGTGGCCGTCGGTGGGCGAGACGCAGACGCGCTCGCCCACCTGTGGCTCGACCTGCTGGGCCTCGATCGGGTGGGCTCCTACCGCAGCGAGCGCGAGAACGTCGACGAGGTCATCGCACGCTGCGGGCTCGGTCCCACGTCGGTCGAGGTCGACCTGATGGTGCCCGTCGACCCCGAGAAGAAGCCTCGGGTTCACGAGCCGGCGCTCAACCACGTGGGCCTATGGGTCGACGACCTGAAGCAGGCCGTCGCATGGCTGTCGGCCCAGGGCGTTCGTTTCACCCCCGGTGGGATTCGCGCTGGGGCCTCGGGACACGATGTCTGCTTCATCCACCCCAAGGGAAACGACGCCGCGCCCCTCGGTGGACAAGGGGTGCTCATCGAGCTCGTGCAGGCGCCCGCCGAGGTGGTGCAGGCGCACCAGAGCGCGCTTGAGGGTGGCCAAGAACACGTTTCTTGAACTAACCTCGCGGCGCGATGGCAGGTGGCAAGAAGCGCCCCGGGAAGAGCGCAGCCGGTACCGCAAAGCCGCGGAGCCGTAACCGTAAGAACGGTGCGTCGCTCGATCCCGAGGTGCGTCGCGATCGCATCATCGACGTTGCGATTCAGCTCGCAGAGGACGGCGGCTTCGAGAACGTTCGCCAGCGCGACGTAGCGCGCCTCTCGGGGGTAGCCCTGGGCACCCTCTACAAGAGCTTCCGCAGCAAGGAGGACATCCTCGCGGCTGCGCTGCACCGTGAGACCGACCTGCTCGAGCGTCGCCTCGATCGCAAGCCGGCCAAGGGCAAGGACGCGCCCGAGCGTCTCGGTGCGCTCTTCGGCACGCTCACCCGCTCGCTGCTCAAGAAGCCCAACTACGCGCGTGCCTTGCTCAAGGCCATGACCTCGGGCGAGGAGGTGGCCACCAAGGTCGTCGCACACCAGGTGGCCATCACGCGCCTCATCATCGCAGCCCAGCGGGGCTGCGCCCCCTCGGCCCTCGCCGAGCAGGAACCCCCGACGATCGAAGAGATCAACGTCGCCATGGTTCTGCAGAACCTCTGGTTCGCCGGACTGGTGGGCTGGTCGGCCAAGCTGCACGGTCAGCAGCGCGTGGTCGACCAGGTCAAAGAGGCGGCGGTGCTGATCCTCGCAGGCCTCGAGCATCAGAAGGCCAAAGCGAGCAGGCGCGGCCGCAAGAAGACCGCGCGCCGCTGAACCGCTGCATTCAAGGGATCAGCCGGCCTGGCCGTTGGCTTCTTCGGGGCCGAAGGAACGGCCCGGGAGGTTCCGATGCTAGAGGCATGTCTCGAGGTCGTGGGTTGGCAACGCCTGTCGGAGGTCAGCGGCGAAATGCTCCAAAGCGAGCGCATCGCGTTGGCCGTGATGGTCGCGCGCGCAGTGGCGCGTGAACATGATGCGGGCCGCGTGGTCGGTCGGCTGGATCCAGAGAGCGTTCGCTTCTGGCGCACGCGGGTGTCGCTGACGCCCGACACCAAGCGACAGGCGGTGTCGTCCTACGTCGCACCCGAGGTCCGCGTGGGCGCGGCGACGAGCCGGGCGAGCGACGTCTACGCCCTGGGGTGTCTGGCGTTCCAGCTCATCGGGGGCCGACGCCCTCCGCAGTACTTCGACCGGGCGAGCCTGTGGGCAGCCCTTCGACACGGGTGGAGCTGGACCGGTCCCCTCATCGGCGCACTCGAGCCCGACCCCGAGCGACGATACGCCGACGCGGAAGTCTTTGCGCAGGCGCTCGAGCGTCTGTTGCCGGAAGAAGAGCCGGAGGAACCCATGGAGAAGTCGACCCGAGACCGCCGACTGACGGCTGTGGCGTGGGCCTTTGGCGGGGCGACCGTCGCGGCCAGCATCTACGGCGGCGCGGCCGCCGCTGCGACGACGCTCACCGCGATGGTGAGCTTGGCGTGGTGGCTAGGGAGACGTCGTGAAAGGCCGTCGAAGCTCGATCCCAAGCGGGACGCGCCGGTCCTTCACGCGGCCCCCTCGAGGTTGGCTTCGAACAGCAGCCGGTAGCAGTGCTCGAGATGGGGGACGCCGAGTTTTCGGCAGACCCCACGCACGCGGCTGCGTACGCTGGTCTCAGCGATGCCGAGAAGATCGGCGAGCTCGCCTCGGGCGGCGCCGCACACGAAACGCACGAGCAGCTCGGTCTCCGCGGGGGTGAGCCGATGCTGCTGCGCGAGCATGTGAGCCGCTGCCTGACGATGGTCCAGACGTTGACGAAGGCGCCCTCCGAAGCTGCGAAGACGACGGGCGAGCTCCGACGGGGATTCGTCGGCGGCCACGAGGTCGACCCCGCGACCGGAGAGCCGACTCGCCGTTCGCGCGTCGGTGCGGGCCGCGATGACGAGGAGCTTCTGCTCGAGAAGCTGGTCGAGGTCGACACCGGGCATCTCGAGCTCGAAGACGACGCCGGCCACACGGTGCTGCCGCAACACGTCCTCGACGACGAGCGCATGAGGGGCCGGGCGAACGATGGCCATGGGGCTGATCGTGCGTGCGGCTCGCCGGCGAACACTCAGCTCCCGGTGGGCGATGAGCACGATGGGGAGGGAGGAAGAGCCACTGGCCGAGGTGCGGCCAGCGCCTGCATCGAAGGAGGTGTCGTTGAACATGTTCCCCTCCATCGCAAGGGACGGACCAACGTAGACCTGAGTGTAAGTGCTCGAAATGCAGGGCGCGAACGCCGTGTGCACCCGTCCGTGTACACCGGCGTGACCGTCCCGGACACATCCCGGGGGATGGCACGGTGGCCTCTGTGGGCTCGGGTCGTCCCTGTGCCCCCATGGAACCACGAGCGCGGGGCCATGGTAGCTTGATGGGGTATGGACGCGGCTGCGGGCACGCTGATCGCAGATCGGTACCGCCTCGTCGAGCCGCTGGCCCGAGGGGCGATGGGCCAGCTGTGGGTCGCACGCGACGAAAGGTTGGACCGCGCCGTCGCGCTGAAGCTGATCGCGGATCGCCATCGCTTCGATGAAGCGGCCCACCTACGCTTCAAGCGGGAGGCCCTCGCTACCGCGCGACTCAAGAGTCCGCACGTGGTGCCGGTGTTCGACCACGGCACCGACGGGGACGCAGCGTTCATCGTGATGGAGCTGCTCGAGGGCCTGGATCTCGGGAGCTATCTCGCGCGCTCGGGGGCGCTGGCCCTCGATCATGTGGTGTGGTTGTGCGAGCAGGTGGCTCGTGGCCTCACGGCGGCCCACGACGAGGGCGTGCTCCACCGTGACATCAAACCCGCCAACCTGTTCCTCACGCTGTCGGCGCCACACCCCATCATCAAGCTGCTCGACTTCGGGATCGCGCGTCTGGAGGGCTTTCAGGGGTCCACGACGGCCACTGGTGAGGTGGTGGGCTCCCCCGTCTACATGAGCCCGGAGCAAGCCCAAGGCTTGCCGCTGAGGCCATCGAGCGACCTCTTCTCCCTCGCGACCATCCTGCACAATTGTCTGTCCGGGGAGCGCGCCTTCGATGCCCCCGTGCTGGCGGTGGTCTTCGATCGCGTCCGTGCGGTCGACATCGCGCCCATCACCACGAAGCGTCCGGGGCTCCCCCCGGCCCTCGACGGCTTCTTCGGACGGGCGATGCAGGTCGAGCCCACGCATCGCTACCAGAGCGCGATGGACCTCTACCGGGCTTTCGTCGAAGCGGCGGGGGTGGCTCCGCGGCCGCTGCCACAGCGTCCCGAGGATGCAAGCATGGGGGTGCCGTCTCCGGCAAACCTGCACGGCCATCTCTCGCCGAACCCCGTCGCGCCCGCGCCGACGGTCGGTCCGATGGCGATTCCCGGGGGCAGCCCTGGAGCCGCCATGCGGTGGTCCCTCGTGGTGGGGATCGGTGTCGTTGCGACAGGCCTTCTCGGCTTGGCAGGCTACATCGTCGCGTCTCGGCCGGTTCCTGCCCCGGCCGCGAATGTGTCAGCTCCCGCAGAAGACCCTGCGTCGATCACCGAAGACCCGCCGGCGGCTCGCTCTCGCGACGCTGCGTCCGCCCAGCTGGATGAGGCCGACGACCCGCCGCCCGCCGAGCCCGCCTCGAACGAGCCATCCGATGACCCGGCGCCTGAGGCGCCCGCGCCCGAGGCGTCGGCGAGCGCCGACACGCCGTCCGCACCGGCGCGACCTTGGCGCCCCCCGGTGCGACCCGGAAAAGGCACCAAGCCGAAGATCGACTTGGACTACGATTGAGCCGTGCATTGGGACGGGAGATGGAGCGCGGTGCTTCTGCTCGTGTTCGCTACGGTTCTCGCGGGTCCCGTTCGGGCGGAAGGACCAGCCGACAAGCGCGAGGCCAAGGTCCTCGCGCTCCAGGCGATTCGCCTCTACCACGCGGGCAAGCCCACGGAGGCTTACGCCAAGCTCGAGCAAGCCGAGAGCCTGCACCAGTCCGTCACCCACCGCGTGTACCTGGCGAGGTGCCTCGACGCGATGGGCCGGCTCGTCGAAGCCGATGCTCGCTACCAAGGCTTGGCCGACGAGCCTCGTGAACCAGGGATCTCAGCCAAGACCAAGGCTGCTTACCAAGCGGCGGCCAAGGAGCACGATGCCCTTCGGGAGCGCCTTCCTCGGCTCCGCCTCGAGGTCCAAGGCAGTGGCGCGACGGCGGTGAAGACCGTGCTCTTTGGCGAGCGTGAGGTCGCCTACGAAGGGGTCGAGTCGGAGATCCCCGTCGACCCAGGGCCGGGCGAGGTGCGGGTCGAAGGGGAGGGGATCTCTCCCGCGTCCGCGCGGTTCACGGCGGTGGAGGGCGAGGTGGCGACGATCCAGCTCATGGTGGAGATGGCGCCAGACGAGGCGCCAGCACCCCCGCCCACGGAGGGGAGCCTCGTTCCCGCTTTCGTCGCTTATGGCGTCGGCGGTGCAGCGCTCGTCGTTGGGGCCATCACCGGCGGGCTCTCGTTCGCGCAGGCGCAGGACGTGAAGAACCAGTGCGTCGACTTCCGCTGTCCGGCCGACCTCGAGGACGATGCGGATCGCAGCCGCACGTTGGGCATCGTATCGACGGTGGGATTCGTGGTGGGCGGCGCGGCGGTCGCGGCCGGGGTCGTGCTCACCTTCGTGCGCCCTGGCGCAGACGATGAGTCCGAGGCTCGGGTCATACCGCTGGTCGGGCCCGGTTGGTTGGGCCTCTCGGGGCGCTTCTGAGGACCACTACTCGAGGCAGATGGCCTCGGGGAAGGTGATCACGACGTTCCGCACCTCGTGGCGCTCGAAGAACTGACCCGTGCCCGCGCCAAAGCCGAAGTAGTGCGGCGCGTTGGGGTCGAAGAGGCCGGCCGCGGGCTCGGTGCCGCTGATCTCGACCGGGCTACCTCCGTCGAGCGCAATCGACATGCGGTACTCGATGGTGTCGCCAGCCGCGGGCGTGACCTCGACGTCGACCGTGTACCAGCTGGTTGCGATGAGGCCGGCGATGTTCTGGCTCGCGATCTGTCTGGGCGTGCGATCGCAGTTCACGTTCTCGATGGTGGTGTCGAGGCCCGATAGCCCGATGTGGGGGTCGGTGTCGTCACATTCGACGCCGTTGTCGTAGGTGTCGAGCTCGAACAGGACCCCTTCGGTCCCACTGGTGCGGGTGAGACCGAAGCCGCTGAGCCCTTCGCCTGGCGTCTGCGGGCTCGCCTGTTGCGCGACGAAGGCCATGCCGTCGCCAGGGGCAGGCATACCTGGCTCGCTGACCCGCACCTCGAAGCGCGCGGTGAATCCAGCGGTCACGATGGGCTGTGGCCAGAAGACGGTGCCTTGTTTGTACTGGGCAGCGGTGGTGAGCACGACGATGTCACCGCCGGGGTCGGATTCGAGGGTGGGGGTGTCGGCGGCGAGGTCGGACAGCCGCACCCAGCGCTCGTCGAAGCCCATGAGCTCGGTCGTGCAGGTTCCCTCGCATGGCCCACAGCTCGGGGTTCCCCCCGTCCCTCCGGTTCCTCCATCGCCGCCAGCCGCGCTCGTGCTCGACGAGGTCGTGCTACCCGCGCTGCCGCCGACGTTCCCGAGGTCGAACGCGTAGTCGCCCAATCCGTTGACGGCGTTGCAAGCCACCACGGCGCACGAGCCGAGCCCGAGCCATGCCCACACCAAGCGCATGAGGTGAAGATACCCCATGCGCCGGCTGAGGGCTCAACCGCCGGCAATGGCCGTATCGAGCTCCTTGGCCACGTGGGTATCGGTGCCCTTGGGGCTGTCCCCGAGCCCCTTGCGCAGCTTCTGGAAGTCGGCCTTGCTCGCGCCGAGCTTGACCAGGGCCTTGGTTGCGCCCGTGCGTGCCATCCAGTGCGCGTCACCGTCGCCGACCACCGCGATGAGGGCCCGCCGCAGATCTTCGGGCTTGTACCAGGTCGCCTTCTGCTTCCACTCGTCGAGCTTCCGATTCTGGTCTCCGCCGAGGTAACCGAGCGTGCTCATGCCTTGCCACGGGGGCATGTTCTCGCTGCGTGGCGTGGCCTCGAGGAGCTTCAACGTGAGCCGGTAGGCCTTCTCGCTGTGGGTCCCGTAGAGGGGGTAGTTGGCCCACATCGAGACCAGGCCCTCGAAGCAGCGACCCTTCGTCTTCGCGTCGGCGTCGCCCTGCAAGAGGCTCTCGTACACCGGGTAGAGCTTCTCGTCGCCGAGGTTGCCTGCGTAGGCGCAGGCCGTCTGTCGGACCTCCACGTCGGCGTCCGACTTCATCATGGTGATGAGCTTGTCGACGCCCAGGCTCTCGTTCCACGATGAGCTCAAGCCGTAGATGGCTTCTTTCCGAAGCTTGGGGTTGTCGTGGTCCGCGAGCTCGAGCAGCAGCTTGCCCACCTCGGGGTTGCGCTTGCCGTGGTTGCGCACGGTTCGGACCATCGCGGTGAGCACCGCAGGGTGCTTCTCCTTCTTGGCCGCGGCGACGATCGCATCCTGGCTCTTCTCTCCTGCCCCGAAGAGGGAGGACATGCTCTGTGCGGCTTTGATGCGGACGGCGGGCGCGGGGTGCTGGATGAGCTTCTGGCCCACGCCAGCGTTGCCGCCGAGAGCCCCTTTGGCGAGCTGGGACCGGTTCATCGAGTCGCGCATGATCTTCACCGCCTCGCACTTGCCGTCGATGCCGGAGTCGGTGACCTCGCAGTTGGCGTGGGCGAGGATGAGTTTCTCGTACTGCTTGGCGGTGATGGGCACGCCCTTCTTCACCATGCCCTTCACTTCCGAGAGCTTCACCTTGGCCGCCTGCACGGGCGCGGCGTCGTCGTCGCCGTCCTTCTCGCCCTCATCGTCCTTCTTGGATTTCTCGCGATCGCCGTCGTCGTCGGAGGCTTCCTTCTCGTCGGACTTCTTGGCCGCGTCGCACGCGATGCCGCCGAGACCCACGGCCGAGGTCAGGAGAAGCATCGAAAGGAATCGGAGGCGATGGTTCGTCTTCATGGTCCAAGGCCACAGCAAGCCCTGGACCACGGCGAAAGATCCGCCATCTGCCCGAAATCGCTTGGAGGTGTGGCGCACGGGAGCGTGCGCGCACGCGTGCGCGCACGCCGCCACGCGCACGGGGCGCCGGAAACGCGCGACGTTGGGCTATTCTGGCGCCATGGACTGGCGAACGAAGGCAGCGGTGGGCGTGGCGGTGGTGGGTGGATGTCTGGTCTCGACCCAGGACGCATCGGCACATTTTCGGCTCGAAGCGCCGGCTGCCATGTTCGACCAGGATATGAACGGCAATCCGCAGAAGACCGCGCCCTGTGGGGGGGCCGGCACGCCGACCAACATGGTGACCACGTTTCAGGCCGGCGAAACGATCACCATCACCATCGACGAGCGCATCTTTCACCCGGGCCACTACCGCGTGGTTCTCGCAGAGAACGACCCCAACGAGCTTCCGTCCGCGCCGCCGGTCACGCCGGTGGGCAACGACCCGTGCGGCATGGTGCCCATCGACAGCTCGCCGACCTATCCGGTGCTGGCCGACGGCATGCTCATCCATACCGAAGCCTTCGGCGGTCCCCAGTCGTTCGAGGTGACCCTTCCGAGCAACGTGACGTGCGACAACTGCACCCTGCAGGTCATCGAGTTCATGTCGAACCACTCGGCGCCGTGCTTCTACTACCACTGCGCCAACATCAAGATCGAAGCGGCCCCCGCCACGACGTCCAGCTCATCCAGCGCCAGCACCGGCGCCGGGGCAGGCGGGGCCACCGGTGGAGGAGGGAATGGTGGCCATGCCGCCAGCACCACCAGCGGTGCTGGAGCCGGTAACAGCACCCCGCCGACGTTCCCGGAGGCGGAGGGTAGCTGCGCGATGAGCCCGGCCGATGATGGCGGCGAATGGGCGTGGTCCCTCGCTCTGCTGGCCCTGATGGGCTGGTACCGCAAAGCGCGCGGTTGAGGGTCCGTCCTTGGCTCACCCCATCGGGGTGAGCCGTTGGTCACCCATTGGCCACGGAAGCGCCCATCGATAAGCTAGGCGTTCGTGGGGGATGGTGTGGAGAGGTTCGACGCGCGCGACGAGCGCTCGTCGAATGATTGGCGCGAGCGCAGTGCGGGCGACCTCACCGCGATCTTGCAAGGGGTGCCGGCCCATCTGCTGGCCACCGATCGAGAGGGGCGCATCGAAGTCGTCAGTGACGTCTGGCTTCGGCACATGGGCTACCGACGCGACGACGTGGTCGGCCGTCGCGTCACCGACCTCATCGAAGCACCGGACCTCGCCCTCGCCGACTTCCTCTCCGCACTTCGGCAGGGCAGGGCCCTCATCGACGCGCCTCACGACTTCGTGAACGCCGAGGGGCGTCGATGCGCTTTCCTCGTTTCGGCGCAGGTGCCCCAGGGCGCGCCCCAGCGGTGCCTGCTCGTGCTCGTCGACGTCAGCTCGCAGCGAGAAGCGGAGGCCATGGCGAGCCGAGAGCGGCGCATCAGGATGCGAGTGCTCGAGAGCGCGCCGGACGCCATCTTCATCGCGAACGCCTCGAGAACCATCACGGACGCCAATCCGGCCGCGGTGCGCCTGTTCGGCTACGGCATCGACGACATCAAGGGCTCGAGCACCGGGAGGTTCTACGCGCGCGAAGAGGACTTCGAGACGGCCGGTCTATCTCGCCCCACCCACCGGGATGAGGAGGACGACGACCGCGCACGGTGGCTCTACCGACGAAAGGACGGTTCTACCTTCGTCGGCGAAACCGTGAAGGCCATGATCTGGGACGATGATGGAACCGATCTCGGCAAGATCGGCATCGTGCGCGACGTGACGGAACAGGAGCGTCGTCAGCATGAGCTCGAAGAGACCAACCGACAGTTGACGCTGAGCCTCGAGGTCTTGGATCAGTTCGCATATGTCGCCAGCCACGACCTGCGCACGCCGCTCCGCGGCATCCTGCACATCGCCAACTTTCTCGAAGAAGACTCGAGCCCCGAGGTGCTGGCAGCCATCGGTCCGCGCCTCGGACAGCTGCGTGAACGCGTCGACCACATGGACCACATGCTCACGTCGTTGCTCGACTACGCACGACTGGGCCACGACCGCACCGGCCGCGAGGCCGTCGACCTCGGACTGCTGCTCGACCGCATCGAAACCACACTCCGCATGGGCGGCCCATCACCGGACTTCACGCTCGAACGCGACCTCGCGCCCGCCATCTTCGTGGCGAGCGAAACGGCGGTGGAGCACATCCTGTCCAACCTCGTCGCCAATGCGGTGACACACCACGATGGCGAGCATGCACACATCGTGGTGCGCACGACCGAAGCCGGGACGAAGCTCCGGCTGTCCGTACAAGACGACGGTCCGGGGATCCCTGCCCGTCACCACGAGCGTATCTTCGAGATCTTCCGAACCCTCACGTCGGGCCCCACACGCACCAAACGGCAGGGCCTCGCGGGCATGGGCCTGGCCTTGGTACGGCGGCTCGCCATCCGTGCGGGAGGACGAGTCGAGGTGACCAGTCCCGTCACCGATGGGCGGGGCTGTCGCTTCGACGTGCTTCTCCCGCTCGAGGAGAACACGAAGCCATGAAGACCGTTCAGCTCCTCCTCGCAGAGGACGACGACCTCGATGCCGAAGCGCTCGAGCGGGCCATGGCCGCCGCAGAGGTGACCAACCCCATTCATCGCGTCGCCGATGGGGAAGAGGCGCTCGAGCGACTTCGGGCGACCGGCTCCGACGCACTTCCGCGGCCGGTGTTGGTGCTGTTGGACCTCAACATGCCCATGATGACCGGACACGAGTTCCTGCAGGAGCTTCGAACCGACCCCGATCCCGACCTGCGGCGCACGGTGGTCTTCGTCGTCACCACCTCGTCCGACGATCGGGACGTTCGCGCGGCCTACGACCAACACGTGGCCGGCTACATCACCAAGTCGAGCACGGGCAACGACTTCTTCCCCCTCATCTCCATGCTCAGGTCCTACTGGGAGGTTGTGGCGTTGCCATGATCAATCTGCTGCTCGTCGAAGACCACGACCTCGACCGCGAGGCCATCCGGCGGGCGCTGCACCACGCCGACCTCGACATCGCCCTCGACGAGGCCACCTGCCTCGATTGTGCGCGCCGCCAACTCGGGGAGAAGCGCTACGACTGTGTGCTCTCCGACCTCACGCTGCCCGACGGGGAAGGCCTCGAGCTGCTCCCCGTCGCCAGCGACGCGGCCTTCGTCGTGCTCACCGGTGCGGTGGATGACCGACGCGGCAAGGAAGCCCTCACGCATGGCGCCCAGGATTACCTGCTCAAAGATCGCCTCGACCCCTACTGGCTGGGTCGAAGCCTCAACTACGCCATCGAGCGGAAGCGCCTTCAGGTCCTCCAACGCGAGGTGGAGCACCAGAATCGCCTCGCGAGCCTCGGACAGCTCGCGGCCAGTGTCGCGCACGAGATCAACAATCCCACGGCCTTCGTCGCGGCCAACCTCGAGACCATCCGCATGGCCCTCGAGCGATCATGCATCGAACCGTCGAGCTTCGCGGATGCCGCCCACGAGCTCATCACGTGCGTCGAGGAGAGCCGGCACGGGACGGAGCGCATCGCCAGCATCGTGCGCCAGCTCCAGAGTTTCGCGCGCGGCCCCGACGAAGCGGAGCCCATGGCGGATGTCGACATCGCCGACGTCATCGACTGGGCCGTCGCCCTCACGAAGAGTCAGCTCCAGCAGGTGGCCCGTCTTCACGTCGAGGTGAACACCGGCGGTGCTCGCTTTGCGGGTCGCCCTGGGCGCCTCTCACAGGTGATGACCAACCTGCTCATCAACGCGGCCGACGCGGTCGCGTCGATGCCATCGCGTGAGCCGAGGATCGAGGTCTCCGCGCGCACCGAGGCCGATGAGATCGTCGTCACCGTCGATGACGCCGGACCTGGCTTGCCAGACACGATGAAGGAGAAGGCGATGCGCCCCTTCTTCACCACCAAAGCTCCGGGCCGAGGCACGGGCCTCGGGCTCTCGGTCGCCCACGAGATCGTGCACGAGCACGGCGGGACCCTGAAGCTCCATGACAGCCATCTCGGAGGCCTGTGCGTCGAGGTCTCGCTGCCGATCAGGAAGGTCGTCGCTGCGCCCACCTCGCCGCCCATCGAGGCGGTGCCCTCGATGGATAGCCCCATGACGCTGCTGCTGATCGACGATGAAGTGGGGGTGCGTCGGGCCTACACGCGTCTGTTGCATCCTCACGTGGTGCACGCGTTCACCGCCACCCAGGCCCTGGCGTGGGTCAGCGAGCCTGGCAACGCCGCCAGGGTAGACGCCGTCATCTGCGACGTGATGATGCCCGACCTCGATGGGCCCGCCGTTTACAACATCATGGCACGCGAGCACCCCCGACTCGCGGCGCGCTTCATCTTCTGTTCGGGCGCTCCGATGCCCGCCTCAGGCGACGACGTCTCGCCGCTTCAGCACCGTGTACTGCTCAAGCCCATCTCGCGCGACGCGCTCCTTGCAGCGGTGCAGCGCCTGGTCGCGACGACCTGAAGAGAGTGGAGCCACTTTGCGGACTCGAACCGCAGACCTGCGGTTTACGAAACCGCTGCTCTACCAACTGAGCTAAAGTGGCGTTGGGGCCGGATACTTAGCCGCAACCGAGGGCTCGGTGCAAGCCCGTTGCGCTAGTCCTCCTCCATCTCCTCCATCGGAGCGCCCGTGGGGGTGCCTTCGATGGCGAAGAGGATGAAGCAGGTGCGCTGGTGCGATGAGAAGTTGTCGTCGCTGGCCACGATGAGGTGGGTGGGGCGGCCACGGTCGTCACGCACCAGGGCGAGGGCCTCGAAGTTGTCGAGAGCATGCGTGGGGAAGAGCCGATGGGCGATGGTGCCGAGGTCGAGGAGGAGCGTCTTGGGCACCGGCTGGTGGTCGCGCAGCGAGGGGCGCTCGAGCACGTTGGCGGCCGTGGAGAGATCGACGAGGTAGATGCGCACGCGGTTGCGATAGCCCTCCCCGTCGTGGAAGGTGCCCCGCTCGAGGGCGAGTAGATGGTCGTCGTCGAGCGCGGCGAGCTCGGTGAGGCCGAGGGAGCTTCGGTCCCCCGGAGGCGACGGGTCGGTGCGGTAGTGGTGAGCCCCCTGAAGGGTGAGGTCGAGGCCGTAGCGCAACAGGCGGACGTCGGTCCCGGCCTCGGGGGTCGCGACCTCTCCGTCCTGCACCAACGCCTGCTCGAAGCCGACGAAGATGAAGCTCGGGGCCGCGGTGAGAGCCTCGGGGCCCTTGTTGCCGCGCATACCGCGCTCGAGGGGGCCTTCGGGGGTGGGAGCTACCCAGGTCGGCAACGGAACCTGCTTCAGGAGGGTGAAACCGTGGCCGGTGCGCTGGTAGGCATCGAAGCGCGGCCCCTCGCGCGGCTCGACCTGTTGGTCGCCTTCGGAGGTGATGACCAGCTCTCCGAGAGGCGAGAGGGCGAGGCCCTCTGGATCGTAGCGGTTTGGGTCGAAGGCCATCTCACGGTCGCCCGGAGAAAGGCCGAATCGGTGCTTCATGCGCACGTCGAACGCCTCGAGGTCGACCTTGAGCTCGTAGATGCGCAACGGCCCCGTCTTCTCGTGGGCGTCGGACAGCGCGAACAGGGTATGGGTCGAGGGGCGGTAGGCGAGAGCGCTGATCCCCCCAAAGGCGCGTCCGTCGGCTGCGGTGCGAGGCGGAAAATCGACGTTGCCGAGGAAACGGAGGCGGAGCGGCCCCTGGCTCGGGTCGATGCCCCCGGTGGTTGCGGTTGGGGGGGCGCTGGGCGTGGCAGACGCGCGCGGACGCGGGGCTTCGGCCGCGGGAGGTCCCGAGCCACCGCAGCCGACGGCGCCCGCGAGCATGGCCCACAGCAGCGCCGAGGAGGGGATGGAACGGGGCCACGTCAAGTCGACACGCTCTCCCACAGGACCTCGATGTCACGGAGGGCCTGCTCGTCGACGAAGATCCCGCTGCAGCCTAGGCACCGGTGGAAGGGCACGTTGCTGCGTTTGTAGGTGGTGGCGAAGAGCTCGTCACCACAGCTGGGACAGGGTTGGTCGAGCTCCTCGGGGGTTGCATTCGCGTCGCGGGCCCACCGGAGCGAGACCGTCTCTGGGAGCGAGGCCTCGTGGGTGTTGAGCCGCGTGTCCTGGATGGCGCGCAGCTGCTGCTCGGTGACCCAGAGCCCGTCACATCGTTCGCAGCGCTGCACCACGATGTCACCCTCGTAGGGGTGGTCGGTCATGGGGGGACGTCGGCGGCCCTCGCCACTGCCCGCGCGGTACGGGCTCTCGTCGGCGCTCAGGGGTCGGCAGCGAGGACAGTCCATCAGCTCGTCACGAAATCTCCGATGGCCTCAGCCGAGGCCTCGGGCCGGGTCCAGTGCATCATGTGCCCCGCGTCGGGGATTTCGATTTGATCGACGAGGTGCGGAAAGGCGGCGAGCCGGGTGGGTTCGTCCGCCGGATGAAACCCGGTGGAACCGCCCGATACGAATCGAACCGGGCAGTGCACCTGTGCCGCGAAGGCGCGAAAGGTCTCCACGTCGAAGCGGTGCGGCGAAGTTCGACGGTGCTGGGGGTCGTAGCACCAGCTCATGCCCGTGTCGTCGCGGCGGGACAGATGGGGGATGCGGCTCTTCAGCACCTCGGCAGGCACGCGGCGATGGTGAAACTGCAGGCGGGAGAGTGCATCGTCTTCGCTCTCGAGAGCGGTGCGGTCGCTCTCGGGCTTCAGGCCCTGATCGAGCCAGCTACGCATGCGTTGCACACCCACTTCGGGTGGCATCGCGGGGGGACCCACGCCCTCCATCAGCACGAGGCGGTGGATGCGGTCGGGACGCGAACCGCAGAAGAGGCTGGCCACGGTGCCCCCCATCGAGTGCCCGACCACGCTCAGGCGCTGTCCCGTGTCGAGCACGTCGTGCACGAGGCGGTCGACGTCGGC
>JAUHZF010000200.1 GCA_030426145.1 Polyangia bacterium | reverse complement strand
AGAACGAGCCCGAGAACGAGCCCGAGAACGAGCCCGAGAACGAGCCCGAGAACGAGCCCGAGAACGAGCCCGAGAACGAGCCCGAGAACGAGCCCGAGAACGAACCCGAGAACGAACCCGAGAACGAGCCCGAGAACGAGCCCGAGAACGAGCCCGAGAACGAACCCGAGGACGAGCCCGACGCCTACTTCGTCCAGGCGTCTTCCACGGCCTTCAGGACCGTTAGAAATCGGCGATGGGCGAGCCGCCCGAACATGGAGTGGCGGTGGAGCTTGGCGCGGGAGGCCGCGGGGGATGGCAGGCCACACAGAAACCGGGCGACGGCTCGGGGGTCGCGCAGGGCGCGGGCGCTTCGCGCGTCTTGGGAGGCCAGCGCTTTGGCTTGCTCGATGGTCTCCGAATCGACGGGGCCATCGTCGACGACGAGCTGAGCGCGAAGGGCTCGCGCTCGTTCTGGCTCGAGGCACGCGGCGCAATGCCCGCAGGTTCCATCGATGGGGGTGCCGAAGTGTGCGGCGAGACGTGCGGTCTGGCAGTCGGTGGCTTCGACGAGGTCGAAGACCTCAGCCAGCCGGCCCAGCTCGCGGGACTCGCGGTCGAGCGCGCGGGCGTGCAGCGTCGTCGCGAGGGCCTCCACGTCTTCAGGGTGACGAAGGATGCGATAGGGGTACCGCATACCGCTCGACTGCAGCTCGATGAATCCGCGCTCGTCCATCGTGTCGAGCACGCCCACCACCTCTGCCCGACGCACGGCGAGCGCTGAAGCCACCGACTCGACGTCGAGGTAGAACCAGGTTCGCTTCTTCTCGACGCGCTGGAGTACGCGCCGGACGAAAGGCCGGTCGCGCTCGGGGAGGGCGGCCAGGATCTCGGTCGAGCTTCGTTGCGGCTGGAAGCGATAGCTCTCGTAGAAAGGCGTCTCGGCCTGGAGGTAGCCGTCGAGCTCCAGGTATGTGAGCAGCGTCCGCACCACCAGGGCACGCAGATCGTGCTCGGCTGCGAGAGACGGAAAGCTCAGCTCCGCGCGCGTCTCCGAAGCAAAAACCTCTTGGAGAAGCGAAGTCACGGCCTCATGGCTCGGCGTATCACCATGGGCAAAACTCTCCAGGATGTGAATGTCGCTCGCGCATGCGAGGGTCTCGCAGATCGAGGGTGCACCGTCACGTCCCGCGCGCCCGACCTCCTGCGCGTAGCCCTCGAGACTCTTGGGCAGGTTGTAGTGGTAGACGTAGCGAATGTCGGCCTTGTCGACGCCCATGCCGAACGCGATGGTCGCCACCACCACGTCGACGTCTCCGCTCATGAAGCGTTCCTGCCGGGAGGCGCGGTCCTCCGGCTTCATGCCCGCGTGATAGGCCAGTGCCGAGTGCCCCGCCGCGACCAGTCGGTCGGCGACCTCTTCGGCCGTGGCCTGCTTGGTGACGTAGACGATGGTGCTGCCCTGGGGGCGTTCGCGAAGTCGTGAGAGCAGCGCCGCATCCCGCTCGGCCTCGGGGACCACGGTGAAACGAAGCTCGAGGTTCTCTCGGTGGAAGGGCGTGCGCACCGCGTGCTCGGGAGCGATCTCGAACTGCCGGCAGATGTCATCGAGAACCGACGGCGTCGCGGTCGCGGTCAGGGCGAGTACGCGTTCAGCACCGTGGGCGCGCGCAAATCGCACCAGCTTGAGGTAGTCGGGCCGAAAGTTGTGGCCCCATTCCGAGATGCAGTGGGCCTCGTCCACGGCAAAAAGTGAGAGCGGCACCCCGTGCAAAGCACGACGAAATCGCTCGTTGTTGAACCGCTCGGGGGCCACGTAGAGAAGCCGAAGGGAGCCTCGTCGCACCCCGTCCATCACCTCGCGCAGGGCATCGCGGTCGAGCGAACTGTCGATGCGACGCGCCTCGATCCCGCGCTTCGCGAGGGCGTCGATCTGATCCTTCATCAACGCGATGAGCGGGGACACCACCAGGGTGAGGCCCTCGAGCTGCAAGGCGGGCAGTTGATAGCAGAGCGACTTGCCTCCCCCCGTGGGAAAGACGGCGGCCGCCGATGCGCCGCTCAGCAGGGCATCGATGACGGCCCGCTGACCGGGGCGGAAGGCGTCGAAGCCCCAGTGTCGGGCCAGCAGCGTCTCGGGCGTCTCGCGCATGACGGCCTTGGTAACACGAGGTCGTGGCCCGCTGCGCCCGCCCGATCGAGTGGCGTCACCTGCCGACCCGGCGTTGACAGCCCCGCCCCATTTGCCGATAACCGCGCGCGATGACGACGAGCGAGCCCGCACGGAAGTCCAAGCGCGCCTCCCGCGCCCGCCGCATGGCCACCGTCGACGCGGTGGAGACCCTCGTCGGCGCGCACCCGGTCGCGCTCCGCGACCTCTATCAAGAAGGAACGCCGGTCGATGCCACGCTCCTCGGCGGCGAGCACCCGGCCCGACTGTTGGCCGTCGAGCCCCTCGAGCCCGCCTTCTTCATCACCCGTGCCCTCGTGCGAGGAGCATCCGAGATCATGCCTTGGCGCGGCAAGCGCTTCGAGTCGGGGGGAACGGCAGGCCGCGACCTCATCCTGGGCCGGCCCGCCTTCCGCTTCCGCTGCGAGGTCGGCCCCTCAGCCCTCGACGGGCGCCCCACCCTTCGCCTCGCCTACGACGGGCTCAAGAACCCGTGGCCGGTCAGTACGCGTGTCGACGAGATGCGCCGGGTCGGCGAGACGATCGCCGTCGGTGTGACCAGCATCGCCCCCACCGGCCGCCCGCGGGTGACCTACTGGTGGGGCATGGACGTGCCGGCCGAAGCCTGAAGGTTCGCCTCGAGGATCGCGCGCACGTCGGCGGGCATCTGGACCGACGCCATTGCGTCGAGGTCGCTCACGACCACCGTGTGCTTCATCGTGGCCACGCACACCTGGTCCTGCCGAACGAAGCGGTAGACGAGATCGGCGCTGCGGTTGCCGAGCCGTCCGCACGCGACCTCTATCTGCAGCACGTCTCCGTAACGAAGAGGTGCCTGGTAGCTCACCTCGAGCCCCACTGCCGGGAAGCCCACGCGACGCACGTTGATGAGGTGCGGGTAGCCACCCTCGACCCCGGCGAAGAGGACCTCCATCGCTTCATGGGCGTAGTTGGCGTAGCAGCCGAAGAAGACGATGCCGGCCGCATCGACCTCCTCGAAGCGAACGGCACGCGTGTGCACGACAGCCATGGCTCGAGCCTGCGTCGACGTGCGGCTCAGGTCCAGGCCAGATCGCTACCGATGGCGGCCCGGGTCGTGGCGCTCATCTCCGCGCGGTGCGGGTACGCCGGGTGGTCCACCACGACCGCCGCGCGCTGGATGTCGCCCTTGCGCCAGCGCTCTGCCACCTCGGGCGGCAGGTCGACCTTGTAGTACTGAACGGCCGTCGTGCGACGCGGATCGGCACCATCCTTCTCGCCGGCCTTGGCGCCGTAGCGCTCGCCGTCGACCTCGATCGAAACCCGGTCCTCCATGCCCGCGCAGGCCGTGAGCATGGCCTCCCGCTTCTGCTTGTCGCCGATCTGAATGAACAGCGTCATGCTCAGCTGATCGTCGGTCGGGATCAGGTCGTTGTAGGTCGTGATCTCGTGGTCGATGGCGGCGTCGCGCGTGATCCGCTCGACCCGCATCATCTCCTGGATCTGAAGCAGCACGGTGTCGCGGTTCTCGAAGAGCACGCTCATGTGCTCGCCCACCTCGACCCGACGGGGCTTTTTCTCCGCGACGACGCGGTCGCGAAACTTGGCGCGAATGGCCTCGTACTCGCCCAGCGGCAAGACCTCGGAACGAACGATTGGCTTCATGGTTCTAGTGAGCTTGGCGGTCGGCACCGCCGTGTCCAGGGATCAGATGGTGAGGCCATAGGCTTCGGCCAAGAGTTCGATCGGATGGCGCACCTCGCAGCCGTTCTCCTTGGCGATGCGAAGGGCGCTGAGTCCGCAGTCGGTCACCACGTGGTCGGCCACGTCTTCGTCGACGGCCTTCACGAGGCGTTGCGCGTACTTGCGACCGGTCTCGTAGTGCTCGGCCTTCATGCCCCAGGTGCCGTCGACGGCACTGCATTCCTGTACGATGCGCACCTCGGTCTCGGGGAGCGCCTTGCCGAACACGCGGGCCGCCGGGAACCCGACCTTCTGGGCGCGGAGGTGGCAGGCCGCGTGGTAGGTCACCTTGCCGAGCCCGTCGCTCACTTCGGGCAGCGCCTTGGCTTTGCGCTGCAACTCGATGAACTCCATGAGGTCGAGCGTGGCCCCGGCAACCTCGGCGACCTCCGGCTCAGCGACGTACTCGATCCACTCCTTCTTCATCGTGTAGCCGCAGGTAGGCGACGGCACGAGGACCTTGGCCCCCTCGCGGACCGGCCCGATGAGCTTCGCCACGTTCTGTCGAATCTTCGCCTGTGCACCCGCGACGTCTCCGCCGTCGAGGTTGGGCATGCCGCAGCAGGTCTCGGGAACCAGGAGCACCTCGAAGCCGAGGTGCTCGAGCACCACGGTGGCCGCGCGCGGGACCTGCGGTGTGTTGTAGTTGCCGTAGCAGGTCGCGAAGAGCACCACCTGACCCGCTTCGCCGAGCTCCGGCTTCTTCTCACGGCGTTCGTGCCAGCGGGGAAAGGTCTCCTCGGCGAACGGCGGAAGCGGAAACTCGGAGGAGATGCCGGTCGTCTTCTCCTGCACCTTTCGCAGGAGCTGGCTGCGCGTGATGAGGTTGCTCAGCGGTGCCATGATCCCGGACCCGCTCTCTCCCACGAGCTGAGGTTCACCGAGGATTCGGTCGACGAAAGCGACGCCATCTCGCTTGGCCCGCACAGCCTTCTCGCGCGCCATGAGCCGAGGAAAGTCGAGCAGCTCGTAGGCGTCGTCGTCCTCGGTGTAGGGGCACTTGATGAAGCAGAGCTTGCACTGCCAACACTGGTCGCTGACCACCTTGATGTCGTCGTAGGTGATCGCCTCCGCGCCCTCGGCGCGGCCGCCTTCGATGTCTCGGTCGACCCGGGCGAAGAGCTCGGGGAACGAGCCGCAGAAGTTCACGCACATCCGACACTCGTGACAGATCTGGAAAGCGCGTTTGAGCTCGGCCTCGAGGTCGCGCTCGTCGTAATAGCGCTCGTCGAGGGCGGACTTGGCGGGTGGACGTTCGGGGGCTCGTGCGATCTGACTCATGACGATCTTGGCCGCTGGAGAACGAAAGGCGGGCGCCCTCGCCTGGAGAGGCCCGCCTGGATGGGAACGTGGGGCTCGCCGAGGGGCGATCCCCGGGGGGATCAGTCGTCGAGCTCCTTGAGCGCGGACTGGAAGCGGCCGGCGTGGGACTTCTCGGCCTTGGCGAGGGTCTCGAACCACTCGGCGATGTCGTCGAAGCCCTCTTCGCGAGCCTCCTTGGCCATGCCGGGATACATCGTCTCGTACTCGTGGGTCTCGCCCACGACGGCAGCCTTGAGGTTCTTCTCGGTGTCGCCGATCGGCTCGCCGGTGGCCGGATCGCCCACCTTCTTCAGGTAGTCGAGGTGGCCGTGCGCGTGGCCGGTCTCGCCGTCTGCGGTGTCCTTGAAGAGGCCAGCGATGTCCGGGTAACCCTCGATGTCCGCCACCTTCGCGAAGTAGAGGTAGCGGCGGTTCGCCTGGGATTCACCCGCAAAGGCGTCCTTTAGATTCTGGTGCGTCTTGGTTCCTTCGAGCTCCGGCATTGTTCACTCCCTGGGGCGACGCGGCGTGCGCCGCACCCACAGCCACCACCTTTAGTTAGAATCATTCTGACCCGCAACTCGGCGCTTCGACTTTGGTTCGACCGGTCTTCGACGAAGACAAAGCACGCTTCGAGGTTGCGTGGCTCGAGGTTTTCTGCCATCTTTCGCCGCCCGCTGCACCTACCCGTGGTGCGGCCGCAGCTTTCTACCGACATGGCTACCGAAACCAACACCACCGAGGGCCCGGCCGAGGCCGTTCAATGTAAGCCGCTCGAGGTCGCCGTGGGCGACCGAGGCATCGAGCGTGCGATCAAGCACCTCAAGCGCAAGATGGCGTCGGAGGGCATCCTTCGGGAGCTCAAGCGCCGCCGTCACTACATGAAGCCATCGGTGAAGAAGCGGAAGAAGCAGGCCGAAGCCGCGCGTCGGCGTCGCAAGCGCGCCCGCACCGAGGTCTGATCCGTGGCCGACCGCATCGCGGTCGTAACCACGTCTTATCCTTCAGCGCCCGGCGATCCGTCGGGCGCTTTCGTGCGTGAAGAGGTCCGCCGTCTGTCCCGCGGTGCCGTCGTGCACGTGCTGTGTCCGGCGCCGGCCGTGCCATCACATGGGGGCGTCGTCGTTCATGCCTTCGATGCCGGTGGCGCGTTCGGTTGGCCAGGCGCCAGCATCCGGCTCCGTGAGCGACCGACCCGTGTCCTCGGCGCGGCCCGCTTCGGCCATGCCGTGCGTCGACGGTTGGCCTTGATGCGTCCCGACCGGGTTCGTGCGCACTGGCTCCTGCCATCGGGATGGTTGTGCGCCGACCTCGGGCTTCCGCTCGAGGTGGTGTGTCACGGCAGCGACCTGCGGCTGCTCGCTCGCCTGCCGCGCGCGGTCCGCATCGCCGTGGCCCGGGGGATGGTCGGAGCCCGTCTCGAGCTCGTCGACGCCGAGCAGCGCTCCCTGCTGCGCGAAGCGCTCCCCCGCCAGCTCGCAACCGCCATCTTGCGGGGCCACCGCGTCTCGCCGAGCCCCCTGCCGCCACTTCGCCCGGGTGTGCCCCCGCCCGGTCTGCCCGCGACCTACGCCGTCGTCGTGGGCCGCCTGCTACCGAGCAAGCGCGTCCCCCTCGCCATCGCCGCCTGCGACCGCGCCGATCTCGACTGTGTCGTGGTGGGCGACGGCCCCGTGCGCTTGCCTCCGTCGCCGCGACTCCATCACCTGGGCCGCCGGAGCCACCCCGAGACGCTTGCCGTCATCGCCGGAGCACGCCTGTTGCTCCACACCTCGGCGGAAGAAGGCGCACCAACCGTGGTCCGCGAGGCCCGGGCGCTCGGCATCCCCGTCGTGGCATGCCCCGCCGGCGATCTGGCCGCGCGCGCGGCCAGCGATCCGGAGGTCGAGCTCGTCGCGCCCGATCCCGACGCGATCGCGCTCGCCCTGAGACGGATCGCCGCACAAGTTGCGGACAGCGCGCGACCGGCCTAGCCCGTTCCGATGAAGCGAATCGCTCTCTGGGGAACGGTCCTGATCTTCGCTGCCGCCTGTGGCGCCAAACAAACGAAGAAGCCCGACATCGACGACGACCTCATGAAGGAGGAAGGCTCCGCGGACATGGACGCCGAGCCAACCGAGATCGCCCCCGCGGAGGGCGGCGAGACGGTCGACCGACGAACCGAGTGCTGTCAGGCATGCGTGGATGCGGTCGGCAAGGACGAGAGCGGTGACCCCCCCGGCGCCCTCTCCTGCAAGTCCTTCGAGGGCATGTCACCCGCATGCATCGTCTTCTTCAACGAGACGCCGATGAACGGGAAAGAGGCCCAGGCGTGCGTCGCCGAGGGGGGCACGTCTGACGGCGGGGCCGCGGACGGCGAGGCGGCAGACGGCGACGCCGAAGGCGGCTGAATCAAGGACGACTCGGGGCCGCGCAGGTGGGAAGCACGATTCGAAAGCATGCCCCGCCGAGTGGCCCCGGCTGAACCACCTCGATGCTGCCACCGAGCAGCTCCACGTAGCGCCGCGTGAGGTAGAGACCGAGCCCGGTTCCCTCCGTCTTCGTACTGTCGGAGAAGGCGTCGAACACGCTCTGCGCGCGCTCGGGCGGAAGCCCCGGACCGTCGTCGCTGACCACGAGCTCGGCCGCGTCCACGTCGAGGGTCTTCAGCTGGGCCTGCACCACCTCCGCGCCTGCCTGGCGCGCATTGCGCACGAGGTTGGTCAAGGCGACCTCGAGGTGGTGGGGCGTTCCCGCCACCCACAGGGAGCCATGGTCCAGCGAGACGTCGAGCGCGTCGTGCTCTGCGGCGAAGGCCCTGAGGCAGGAGCCGACATCGAACGGCTCGGGCTGCGCACGTCCTTCATCGCGCAGCCCGTCGAGCGTCATGCGAACGAGCTCCTCCTCGCGGCTCTGGGCGTTCAGGATGTCCGCGATGACCTCCTTGGTCCGCTCGGGCAGCGTGTGATCGTCGACCAGAACCCGAAGGTTGATCAGCCTCGACGCCTGCGCGTTCCTGAGCTCGTGCAGAAAGTGACCGATCCCCAGCGCCATCTGTGAGAAGGCGAGTTGCGTGCTCTCGTCCACGAGCCTTCCCGTCGCTTCGACGGCCTCCCTGAGCCTGGCGTGCTCGCGCTCGACTTGGCGCCCCGCACGGTTGTACTGCGCCTGCACCAGAACCATGAGGTAGGTGGCGATGAGCACGGTCGCCACCACTGCCGTCGGGGTGGCCACGATGAAGCCGACCACGATGGGGGTCCCCATCGCGAGCGCGAAAGGCAACGTGAGCCCGTAGACCCGAGAGGGGAAAGCCAGGACCATCATCCCGTGGATGACGGCCAAGGCGAGCCCCCACCCCGGTGCCGCCTGCACCGCCGGGAGCACGAGGGCGGTGGAGTAGAAGGTGTTGTCGAGCATGGTCAGCGTGAAGCCGACCGGACCGCGCGCCTTGAAGTGGTAGGCGCCTATGGTCACGACGCCCCCGATGACCGTGAGAAGAATGGGTAGCCACGGATGCGGCAGCTGTACCCGCGCCTGAAGCCAGGGCACGTACCCCAGCGCGGCCAGCAGTCCGCCCTGGGCGAGCACGGCGCTGAGGGTCCCCGTGGGGTTGGAGGCCGCCTCGATCGCGGCCGCCGAGTAGGTGTCCTGCCACCGCTCGAGGCGACGCCGCCAAGCGGAACGTCGCGGCGCCCGGGCGATCGCGCGCCCTGCCCCGCGCTTCGAGATGGGACTGACGTCCGAAGCCACCGCGCGTCAGGCTAGCACGCGCCCGAGCCCAGGAAAGGACTCAGACGCGTGGGCCACCTCGGGGGTCACCCGAGGCGGTCGAGACTCACTTGGCGCGGCGCTGGTAGGCCGGCACATCCCAGTCGATGTCTTCGGTGCGCGTGGGTCGGTAGCGGCTCTCGCCGGTGGCGGCAGCGCGCGCCCGACGACGGGCCTTGCGGCTCTCGACGGGGACCTCGTCGTCGATGTGACGGCGGTAGCGGCGACGGGGCTCGTCGATCTCCTCGACTACCTCGACCTCTTCGATTTCCATCTCGGGCTCGCGAGAGGCGACCACACGACGCTGCGGCTCCGCTTCGACGCGAACTTCTTCCACGCGGGCCGCGGGCTGGGTGCGCGGCGGCGCCTCGTGGCGCTCGGCCCGGCGGTTCGTGCTGGTGCGGGCCAGCTCGGTGAGGGCATCGGTGCGCACGGGCTGCGTCGCGCCCTGTACTTCGTGCGTGAGGTGGGCGTCCTGGTCGAAGCCGGTCGCGATGACCGTGACCTTGATGGCATCGCCCATGTTCTCGTCGATGGTGGCGCCGAAGATGATGTTCGCGTCTTCGTGGGCCTGCTCCTGGATGAGCGACGCGGCCTCGCTGACCTCACGCATACGCATGTCGGGACCGCCCACCACGTTGATGAGCACGCCCATGGCGCCGTCGACCGTCAGGTCGTCGAGCAGGGGCGAAGTGACCGCGAGCTCGGAGGCGAGCCGCGCCCGGCCGTCGCCCTTGGCGCAGCCGGTGCCCATGAGCGCGCGGCCCATGCTGCTCATCACCGTCTTCACGTCGGCGAAGTCGACGTTGACCATGCCGCTCTGGGTGATGAGATCGCTGATCCCCTTCACCGCCTGGTAGAGCACCTCGTCCGCCTTGCGGAAAGCCTCCATGAAGGAGAGGTCCTCGTCGTCGAGGGTGAGGAGCTTCTCGTTGGGGATGGTGACCAGCGTGTCGACGTGGTCCCGCAGCATGCCCAGACCCGCGTCGGCCCGACGACAGCGCTGCTTGCCCTCGAAGGTGAAGGGCTTGGTCGCGACGCCGACCACGAGGATGTCCTCCTCGCGAGCGAGCTGCGCGATGACGGGCGCCGCGCCCGTACCGGTGCCACCGCCCATACCGGCGGTGATGAAGACCATGTCGGCCCCGGCGATCGAGTCCTTGATGAGGTTGACGTCCTCGAGGGCCGCCTTGCGACCGCGCTCGGGGTTGGCGCCAGCGCCGAGACCACGGGTGATCCCGCCGCCGATCTGCAGCCGGGTCGGGGCCAAGCAGTTGGCGAGGGCCTGCGCGTCGGTGTTCACCGCGACGAACTCGACGCCCTCGAGCCCCAAGTTGATCATGGTGTTGACGGCATTGCCGCCCGAGCCGCCGACGCCGATGACCTTGATCCGCGCGTCGTACGACACGTTGTCGTCTGCAAATTCGATCGAGAAACTCATTGTCCTTATCTCTCCCGGGACGTTCTGCGGAATTGCGGACCTTGCTGGTTTTGGTCCAGGGGCCGCCTCTTGCCCCTCGACCCCAAGGTCGGCGCTTCCAGTGCGCGGCGAATCAGAACGCCGCGCGCAACCAACTGAGGAGCTTCGAGCCCTTCTTCGGGTTCTCTCCGCTCTCTGGAATGGCCTCGAAGTCGGGATCGTCGACGTAGTCGAAGTCCCGCCCACGGGCCTCTGCGAGGGCTGCGGCGCCGTACTGCACCAGCCCCACCCCGGTCGCGTACTGCGGACCGGAGACGAGCTGCGTGATGCCACGCACCCCCACCGGCACGCCGAGGCGTACCGGCATGCCGAGGATCTCCTCGGCAAACTCTGCCATGCCTTCCATCAGCACCGCGCCACCCGTGAGCACCGCGCCGGCCGAGAGCTGCTCGAGCAGGCCGGTGTCCTCGATGCGGGTACGGATGACGGCGAAGATCTCTTCGACGCGGGGCTCGATGATGTCGCAGAGCACCCGGCGCGGCACCGTGCGCGCCGCGTGGCCACCCACGCCCGGCACCTCGATATCCTCGTCCTCGGAGACCATGCGCCCGAGGGCGCAGCCGTTGTTTCGCTTGAGCCGCTCCGCCTCACCCATCGGCGTGCGGAGCCCCGCCGCGATGTCGGCGGTCACGTTGTTTCCCCCGACGGGGATCACGCTGCAGTGGCTGATCCCGCCGTCGACGTAGAGGAGCAGGTCCGTGGTTCCGCCACCGATGTCGATGACCACCACGCCGATCTCCTTCTCGTCCTCGCTGAGCACGGCGTCGGCACTGGCCAGCGGCTCGAGCACCACATCGGCCACGGTGAGACCGCAGCGCTCGGCGCACCTGACCACGTTCTGCACCGGGGAGCTGGCCGCGGTGACGAGGTTCACGCGAACCCCGAGCCGCACGCCACTCATGCCGACCGGATCGCGGATGCCGTCCTGGTTGTCGACGATGAACTCGTGCGGAAGCACGTGGAGGATCTGGCGGTCGGCGTCGATCGGGATGGCGCGCGCGCCCTCGAGCACGCGGTCGACGTCGTCGGGGGTGACCTCGCCCCCGGTGACGGCAGCGACGCCGTCGGAGGGCTGGCAGCGCACGTGGCTCCCGCAGACCCCGGCGTAGACGGTGCGGATTTCCACCCCGGCCATGGTCTGAGCGAGCTCGATCGCCTCGGCGATGCTGCGGGTGGTCCACTCGATGTTCGAGACGACCCCCTTACGCAGTCCACGGCAGGGCACGTTGCCCACGCCGAGGATGGTGATCCCGGAGGCGTCGACCTCCCCGACCACCGCCGACACCTTCGTGGTCCCGATGTCGAGCCCAACGACGATTTCGCTCTCGATATCGCTCATGCGTGCAAAGCCTCGGTTCGGCCGCCGTAGCGGCTCGATGAAGTGGCCCGACGCTGGCATGCGCCCGAAAGTCGGGCCAACTTTTGACCCGCCCAAATCACGAGAATCTGGCGATGGTGTCGACGGCCGCTCATCGCATCCTCACCACCACCCGCTCGGGATGCGCTTCGTTGTCGAGGAACAAGACCGCGTTCTTGACCTTGCGGTACCGCAGCTCTTCCAGAATTCGGGCCGCCTTGGCGATTTTCGCCCGATGTGGCGGGGGCCCGAAGACGAGGGTGATCCCATCGGTGCCGATGGTGACGCGCATGGCGAGATCTGGTGTGACCGAGACCTCCTGCACGGGGAAACGATCGGCGATTTTCGCCATCTCGAGGTCGGCCACGAGGTCGAGCGCGCGGCGCAGACGTCGCCGTACCGCTTCGCGGTCCTTGCCGATTTCCGCCTCGGTCACCCCGGACACGATCGGCATGTCGCTGGGATCACCGTCCTGGTACGCCTTGAAGATCTCGCCCTGGCCGTCCACCAGGTAGAGGCGGCCTGCCACCGTCGCCAGAGCCCGGGGTTCCCGCTCCACCACCTCCACCCGCATGGTGTTGGGAAGCTCGCGGTGCACACTCGCCTTCTCCACCCATGGATCGGACTCGATGGCCGCCGCGGCCTGGGCTTCGTCGATCGCGAACACGTTTCGCCCCACCTCGAGCCCACCTGTCTTGGACAGCTGCTGCGGGGTCCGTCGCTGGTTTCCTTCGACCAACACCTTTCGGAGCGCGAAACGGGGGCTGTTCCGCATGTAGCGACGCAGTCCCCAGGCCACGAGGACCGATGCGCAGACGACCACGACGATCCCCGTGAACAGGGAGAAGCGTCCCAGCCAGAGCTTGGCCCGAGGCGAGACGAGGCCTCGCTTCTTGCGCTTCTTGCGCTGCAAGACCTCCTTGCTCGCCGTCCCCTCGTCTTCTTTGGCAACCGGCCTCTTGGCCGGCGCCTTCTTGGCCGCCTTCTTGGGCTCGGGCTCGAGCTCGGGCGGCAGCTTCGAAGGACGCACCCGCCGATTGCTCGGCAGATGCGAGGTCCGAGAGGGGCGGGCTGGCGCCGCCTTCTTCTTCTTGCGGAAGATCACGACGCCCCCGGGGTCTCCTCCCCGCCGGTCCGGTTCTGCAACCGGTCGCGGAGCATCGGCAGGATTTGGTTGATGTTGCCCGCCCCCAGCGTGACGACGACGTCGCCTTCGCGCGCGTCGCGCTCGAGCCGCTCGGGCAAGGTGTTCTTGTCGCGCACCAGCTCGACGTGGTGATGACCGTGCTCGACGATGGCGCGAACCAAGTGCTCCGCGTCGGCCCCTTCGATCGGCTTCTCCCCAGCCGGGTAGACGTCGGTCACGTAGAGGACGTCGGTCTGGTTGAACGCGGTGACGAAGTCGTCGAACAGGTCTCGGGTGCGCGTGTAGCGGTGGGGCTGGAACACCGCGATGACGCGATGGCTCTCGGCCGGGAATGCGTAGCGCGCCGCCTCGAGGGTGGCGCGGATCTCCGCCGGGTGGTGGGCATAGTCGTCGATGAGCTGCACGCCGGCCGCCTCACCCACGACCGAGAAGCGGCGCCCCACTCCATCGAACGTGGCGAGGGCTTCTTTGGTGACGTCCCGTGGTACGGCGAGCTCGTCGGCCACGGCGATGGCGGCCAAACAGTTGAGCACGTTGTGCGCCCCCGGCATGCGGAGGGTGAAGCCACCGAGGGGCTCACCGCGCCGGTAGGCGTTGAACACCGTCTCCAGGCCCCGGTAGTGCACGCCACGCACCGAATAGTCCGCCTGGTTCGATGCCCCATAGGTCACGTGGCGCCCCGTGAGCCGCGGCAAGATGTGCTGCACGTGGGGGTGGTCGAGACAGAGCACGTTGAGCCCGTAGAAGGGCACGCGCTCACAGAACTCGACGAAGGCGTCCATGAGGTGCTCGTGGCTGCCCCAGAAGTCGAGGTGCTCCGGATCGATGTTGGTCACCACCGCGATGGTGGGATTGAGCCGCAAGAAGGTGCCGTCGCTCTCGTCGGCTTCGGCCACCAAGAGGTCGCCCTCTCCGAGGCGCGCGTTGCTTCCCAGCGACTGCATCTTGCCGCCCACGGTGACCGTCGGGTCGAGCCCCGCCGCGCGCAGGATGGTGGCCACCAGCGATGTCGTGGTCGTCTTGCCGTGGGAGCCGGCGATGGCCACGCCGTACTTGATGCGCATGAGCTCGGCGAGCATCTCGGCGCGCCCGATGACGGGGATGCCGAGCTCGCGAGCCTGGACGAGCTCGGGGTTGTCGTCGACGATGGCCGTCGAACGCACGACGACGTCGGCCCCGTGCACATTCTCTGGCGCGTGGCCGATGTCGATGCGCACCCCGAGCGAAGCGAGACGCTGGGTATTGCTGCCGTCGCGAAGGTCGGAGCCAGAAACCTGGAACTCGAGCTGGCACAAGATCTCTGCCAACCCGCTCATGCCGACGCCACCGACGCCGACGAAATGAAGATGCCGCACGCGGCCTCGGAACATCATGGTGAGGTCACCTCCACCGAGAGGGATGCCTCGCGTAGCCGCGGCAGGCCTCCCGGTCGCATTTCTCCCCTACCCCCATCTCGTCCCCCCTCTTCGTGAAGGGCTGGCTCGTCGCGCCCTTCACCGAGGGCGAGCAGGTCGCGCGCGACCACCATGGCCGCGTCTGGTCGGCCGCGCTCGGTCGCCGCCTCCGCCATGGCCTCACGCGTGGTCCGGTCGCTCAAGAGGCGCCGAAGCTCTTCGGTGAGGCGCTCGACGGTGGCTTCGCGCTGCACCACACACCGCCCCGCCCCGGTTCGCTGCAACGACTCGGCGTTGTGCCGCTGGTGGTCGTCGGCGGCATAGGGATAGGGGATGAGGATGCCGGGACGGCCAACCGCACAGAGCTCGGCCATCGAGCCGGCGCCCGAGCGCTCGACCACGAGGTCGGCGTCGCCGAGGGTCTTGGCCACGTCGTCGATGAAGGGGGTGATGGTGACTCCCTCCTCCATGCCGAGCTCTGCGTAGAGCTCTCGCACCGCTGCGTCTTTGTCGCGCCCCGTCTGGTGCACGACCGTCATCTTCAGCCCCTCGTCACGACACGCGGCAAAAGCGCGGGGCAAGGTCTCGTTGAGGGCGAGCGCGCCCTGGGAACCGCCCATGACGAGGATCTGCGGAACTTCACGCCCCGGATAGGGCACCGGCTCGAAGCGGGTTCGCAGTGGGACCCCGGTCCAGCGCACCACGCCAGGGTCGAAGGCGTCCCGGGTCTCGGGGAAACAGACGTAGGCCCGCTTGATGAAGGGGCGCAGGATGCGGTTGGTGAATCCCGGCACCGCGTTGGGCTCCATGAGGGTCACGGGGACCCGGCGGCTCCATGCCGCGAGGGTGACGGGCCCGGCAGCGTAGCCACCGACGGAGAAGACCACCGCCGGATTCTCCCGGGCGACCAACGTACGCGCCTCGGGGAGCACCATCGCCGCACGCCAGGCCCCGCGCATGAGCCCCTTCAAACCGCCGCCTCGCAGGGGGCGCACGTCGAGGGTCTCGAGGCGGTCGCCGCGCTCGGGGATCACACGGGACTCGATGCCACGCCCCGTGCCGACGAAGACGATCTCGACGTCGGGCCGGGTCGCGCGGAGCGCATCGGCCACCGCGATCATGGGGAAGACGTGCCCCCCGGTCCCCCCGCCTGCGATCATCACTTTCATGCTCGTCTCCGTCAGGCCGCCGCCGGCTCTTCGGTGAGGCCAGCCGGGCTGTCCTCGGGACCGGTGATGTGGTTCTTGGCCGGCTGGAGAACCCGGTGCCGGCTGATGTTGAGCAGGATCCCCATCGCGCCCGCGCTCACGAGCAGCGATGAGCCGCCGTAGCTGATGAAGGGCAGCGTGAGGCCCTTGGTGGGAAGGATGGCCATGGCCACCGAGAGGTTCAGCAGCACCTGCATCGCAAGCAGGACGCTGAGTCCGAAGGCCATGTAGGTTCCGTAGTCATCGGGTGCATCGAGGGCGACCTTCACCCCGCGTGCCACGATGATGAGGTAGAGGCCGACCATGCCCACGACCCCGACGAAGCCCAGCTCTTCGCCCACGATGGCAGCGATGAAGTCGGTGTGGGCCTCCGGCAGGTAGAGGACCTGCAAACCGCGACCGAGGCCGAGCCCGAACACACCGCCGGAGCCGAAGCTCATCACCGACTGGAAGGGCTGGTAGGCGATGCCCTGCCGGTGCTCCGCCATGTTGAGCCACGAGAGGAAGCGCGCGTAGCGGTAGGCCGAGAGGCGAATGGCCGCGGCGCCCGCCACGGCGAAGAGCATCGTGCTGACCACGATGTGCGGCGTGCGCACGCCCGCGATGAAGAGCAGGGTGAGGGTCAGGAGGAAGAGAACGACCGCGCTGCCGAAGTCCGGCTGCTTGAGGCAGAGCAGCATGAGGAACCCAACCATCAGCATGTGGGGCACGAAGCCCACCCAGAACGACTTGACCTGCTCCTGCTTCTTCTTGGCCAGCGAGTACGACAGCCACAGCACCAAGACCACCTTGGCCGCCTCGGACGGCTGGATGTGGATCGGACCCACGGCCAACCAGCGGTAGGCATTGCCGGCGCGGTGACCGAGACCGGCGATGGTGGCGCCGAGCATGAGCACCACCACGAGCAGCATCGGGTAGGTGAGCGGCCGTAGGTTTCGGTAGTCGAAGCGGCTCGCGACCCACATGGTGACGAGCGCGGCCACCGCATAGATGGCCTGGCGCTTGAGGTAGTACTGCGCGTCACCGAAGCGCACCGTCGCCTCGAAGGCGCTCGCGCTGTAGACCATGACCACGCCGAAGCCGATGAGCGCGACGACCGCGCTCGCGAGCACGACATCGACGCCCCCCGCCTTGCTCCGGGCATTCACGGCCGCGCGCGCGTCGCCGACCTTGCCTGAGATCCATCCCACGAGCCGCTTCACATCGACCTCCCGGTGTCGGGACCGCGGTGCTCCTTCTGCGGAGACCGGTCTCCGGTGAGCTCCCGGACCGCGGCGACGAATGCATCGCCGCGCGCCTTGTAGCTCTGAAACATGTCGAAGCTGGAGCAAGCCGGGCTCAGCAGCACCGCGTCGCCATGACGCGCGAGCGAGGCGGCACGAGCGACCGCGTCCCGCATGCTGTCGGCCCTCACGATGGGCAGCGCCCCGGCCGCAGCTTCTGCGAGGCGATCCGCGGCCTCACCGATCACGACCATGGCCCGGCCCTTGAGCTTCAGGGCTTCGACCAAGGGGGCGTAGCTGCCGTGCTTGTCGCGGCCCCCAGCGATGAGCACGGCCTTGGGCTCTTCGAGCCCCATCAAAGCCGCCACGGCGGCGCCGACGTTGGTGGCCTTGGAGTCGTCGTAGAAGCGCAGGCCGTCGACGGTAGCCACCACCACCGAGCGGTGAGGCAAGCCGGTGAAGTCGGCGAGGGCTCGGGCGATGGCCTCCTGACGGAGACCCATCACCGAAGCGGTGGCCACGGCGGCGCAGGCGTTGCTGAGGTTGTGGAGCCCGGGGAGCTTGAGCGACGAGACCGGGTAGCGATGCCCGGAGCGGTGGTCGACGATCTCGTCCCCGTCGACGCAGACGTCGCCCTTGTCGACGCCGAAGGTGACCACGGCCGCCTGTCCCCGACCGGCCTGGCGCGCCACCCGAGCGTCGCCCGTGGGAATGACCGCGAAGTCGTCTTCGGTCATGTTCACGAAGGGGTTGCCCTTGGCGTCGGCGTAGGCGCGAAAACTGTCGTAGCGGTCGAGGTGGTCCTCGCTGATGTTGAGCAGCGTGTGGCAGCGGGCCTGCAGCGTCGGGACCCGCTCGGCCTGAAAGCTGGAGATCTCCAGCACGAGCACTTCGGCGCCCGCGCGGGCCGGCGTGGGTCGGGCCAGGGCCGAGACGTAAACCGACAGCGGCGTACCGTAGTTGCCCCCCACGAAGGGCTCCCTCCCCCCGGCGCGCATCATCTCGCCCACCCAAGCGGTGACGGTGCTCTTCCCGTTGGTGCCACCGATGAGCACGATGGGTCGCTCGACGAACCGGCTCGCGAGCTCCATCTCGCCGATTACTTCGCGCCCCGCGGCCTCGGCCGCGTCGAACTGCGGCTTGTGGGGCACGCCGGGCGAGACCACCACCACCTCGTGTTGGGTCAGGTCGTCGGGCAACAGCCCCACCGACAGCGCAAGGCCTCGGTCCTTCAGCTCGACCAGGCCGGGA
>JAUHZF010000199.1 GCA_030426145.1 Polyangia bacterium | reverse complement strand
TCAGCCCTCGGTGGTGTCGGACTCCATCTCGTCGTCCGACTCCATGTCCATCTCGCCCTCGTGGTCCTCGCCCTCGTCGGAGAGGATGTAGCGCACGGGATCGAGCACACAGCCGTCCCCCGAGACCTCGTAGGAGGAGATGAAACGTTGGGGCGGGGTTGCGCCCTCGTCGGGTCCGTCGAGGGTGACGAACGTGGCGAGCGTGAAGACGCCATCGGTGCGCAACCCCAGGGCCTGAACCGAGATGAAGACGTGGCTGCCTCCCTGATTCCCGATCTCGGGAACGAGCAGGCTGCCGTCGGGGAGCCCCTCGCCGGGCATGCTGGCAGCACCCATCGCCACCTCCAAGGCCGATCCAGGACAGGGGCTGCTCGAAGGCTCCGACCAATCCTCGCTGTACGGGGGAAGAGAGAAGGTCGGGACGAACGGCGACACGCACAGTCCGGCAACGCACGTGCCGTCCGGACACGAGACGTCGCGGCCCGTCACGCCATCGACGCACTCGTCATTGAGCGAGATGGGTACGAGCCTTCGGTCACTCCGGTTGGGCACGTCGAGCTCGACCGTCTGACGAAGCAGCAACCGGTCTGGGGCTGCCGCATCCATGGCCTCGGCGACGACGGACACGCGGGCACCCGGCGGGAGCTCAGGCAGCGGGACCTCGGCCGGGAATGCCGGCATCACGCTTTCGTCGAAGAGGACGCGGCCTTCGTCGTCGAGCACCGAGAGCTGTACGCGGTCGATGCGACCCTCGAGGGGCACATCTCGCCGAATCCCCACCACGAGCGTATTCCCCATCACGGGTGCGCTCGCGGCATCGGTCGTGCACCCGACCAGGAACAAAGCTGAGACGGCCAGCCTCCACATCAGGCACTACGGGCATGGCTGACGCAGAGGTCGTGCGCGCATCCATCGAAGAAGGCCACTGCCCAAGGGAACGGGCCACGCGTCTTGCCGTTCATTCGAGGGGGATAACACCTCCCCGAGCATCTCGCCACGACCCCACGTGTCACGCCGACTTCTTCACCGCCTGCATGCCGAGCGTGATGGCCACCGCCTCATCGAGGGGCGTGGCCTGAACTCCGAAGGTGCGGCAGAAGTCCCCATCGTCGAGCACGTAGGGGATCTCGAACTGGTAGACCATCTCACCGAGCGCCTTGGCCATCGGCGAGACCAAACCCACGGTCTTGAGCATCCAGCCGGGGATCCCACGGGTGGTGGCACGACTGCCGACCGCGGCCGCCATGCGCGCGACGAGCTCGCGCGTGGTTCCGGTCGATGAGGTGGGGAAGTGCCAAACGCGACCTGGCGCCTCGGGGCGAGTGCCGAGGATGGCGAGCCCCCGCACCACATCGGGGATGAAGGTGTAGCCGTGGGGCTGGTCGGGATCGCCGACGACGTAGACGGTGCCGCCCTTGCGGATGGTGTTCAACACCTCCGGGCGACTCACCATGGTGTTGGGCATGTCGGGCCCGAAGAAGTCGGAACCGCGGCCGATGACGGCCTCGACCTCGCCCGCGCGGTGCATGGCCAGCAGCTCGTCGGCGAGCGCCCTGCGAAGCTCGCCCTTCTTGCTGCACGGACGCTCTGGGGTTCGCTCGTCGAACGGCACCGCCTCGGGGCGGCCGTACATGTACAGGTTGTCGAGTTGCACCAGCCGCGCGCCAGCCCGAGCCGCCCCCTGCCAGATCGAACGATAGAGCGCGGCCACGCCGTCCCAGCGGCTGTAGTCGGGTGGGTTCGTGCAGTTGTAGACCACGGTTGCGCCCTTGCACGCCTCGTCGACGAAAACGCGGTCGTTCGCGTCGCCCTGCATCCAGGTCACTCCGTCGATGGCCTCGCCCGGTGCCGAGCGGCGGATGAGGCGCACGTGGACCCCGAGGGCAGCGAGGTGATGAGCGAGAAGGGTGCCGACCTGTCCGGCGCCGAAGATGGTGTGCGTTTCGTTCTTCATGCCTCCAGATTGGGGTTTGCACACCAAGCGCGAAAGTCGTATTCGAACAACCCTTGGTTGCATCAACGCAAACCCCACTGCGATGGGACGACGCCCGCCTGTTCCTCGCCATCTGGCGCGCGGGGTCGCTCAAGGGCGCGGCCAAGGTCCTCGGCGTCAACATCTCCACCGCGTCGCGTCGCCTCGAAGGGCTCGAGGAGGTGCTCGGGGCGCATCTGTTCGATCGCACGCCGGATGGCACCCTCCCCACCGCTGCTGCGAGCAAGCTCCTTCCCTTCGCGGAAGCGATGGAGGAGGCGGCACTCGGCTTCACCAATGGTCTTGGAGAGCTAGAAGAAGAGCCGGCCGGCCTCGTGCACATCACCGCGCCACCGGGCGTGGTCGACCCCTTCTTCGCCAGCCAGATCCATCGCCTCACCCACCGCTACCCCAAGCTTCGGCTCGAGGTCTCCTCTTCCATCGGCTACCTCGACCTGAGCCGGCGCCAGGCCGACCTCGCGCTACGGACCACGCGCCCCGCGGCCGGTGATCTGGTGGCCAAGCGTCTCGTCGCTTCGGGCTGGTGCGTGATCGCAGCGCCGGAGGTCGCCGAAGTGAGGGCCCCCCTTCGTAGGCTGGAAGACCACCCCTGGCTCACGTGGGGTCAGGACCTGAGCCACCTCCCCGACGCTGCGTTCCTCCTCGAACGGCTCCCGCCCGAGCGCTTCCTCTTGCGTTGCAACAGCATGACCGCGCTTCTGGCCGCGGCGCGCTCCGGCCTCGGCCTCATGCTCGCGCCACGGCCCTACGCATCCCTCGAGGGTCTAGCGGCAGTCCGATGCACCCGTGCGTCGCAGAAGGCGTTGGACGCGCTCCCCACCGCCGAGATGTGGTTGGTGGGACACCGCGCGCATCGCAACGTGCCGCGCATCGCCGCGGTGTGGAAGTGGCTCGAGGAGAGCTTCGAAGAAGCTCACTGAATGTCGTACTTCTTCAGCCGCCGGTAGAAGGTGCGGCGCGGCATGCCCACGAGCTGGGCCGCCTTGGCGCGGTTCCAGTTCGTCGACTCGAGAGCCTCGAGGATGCGTTCCTTTTCCTGCTTCTGCGCATCGTCGGCGTTCTGCGGACGGGCCCGCACCTCGCTCACGTCGTCGTCCAGCGTGCGTGGCGCCACCTCGCGCGGAGCAGCCGGGTCTTGGGCCGGCAGCTCGAAGTCCTGCGGCTCGAGCTCGGGTCCGTCGCTCAAGATCCAAGCGTTGAGGAGCACGTTCTCGAGCTGACGCACGTTGCCCGGCCACGGGTACTCCGTGAGCCGCTTGAGCGCGTCGCGTGAGACGGTCCGACGTTCGCGGTTGTAGCGGGCGGCGAAGAGCCGAAGGAAATGGTCGATGAGGAGGGGCACGTCCTCGAGACGCTCGCGCAACGCGGGCACCCGGATCTCGATCACGTTGAGCCGGTAGTAGAGGTCTTCGCGGAAAGAACCCGAGCCCACCATCTGCGCGAGGTTGCGGTGGGTGGCCGCGATGACCCTGGTGTCGACCGACTCTTCTGCCGTACCGCCCACGGGCCGCACCACCTTCTCCTGCAACACGCGAAGCAGCCCCGCCTGCATCTTCTGCGGCATCTCCCCGATCTCGTCGAGCAGGATCGAGCCCTCGTGCAGCTCGCGGAAGAGCCCCTTCTTGTCGCGGTCGGCGCCGGTGAAGGCACCCCGAACATGGCCGAAGAGCTCGCTCTCGAGCAGGTGCTCGGGGATGGCGCCGCAGTTCACGCCGACGAACTTCTTCTTGCTGCGCGCGCTGCCCTTGTGAATGGCCCGCGCGATGACCTCCTTGCCGGTCCCACTCTCGCCGGTGATGAGCACCGGCACGTCGGCGTCCTTGACGCGATCGATGATGGCGTACACCCGGCGCATGGCCGACGACGTCCCCACGATGCCCTGGTAGCCGAAATGCCCCTGAAGCACGGCCTCGGTAGCCTTGAGATCGCGCCGTGTGACCTCGAGCTGCTGGGTCCGCTGGCCGAGGGCCTCTTCGAGCCTGGCCCGCGCCTGCTCGAGCGCTTGATTGGTCTTCTCGAGCTCGGCAGCTCGCTGCCGATTCTCCTGCAGCAACCGCGCCGCCTCGATGGCGATCGCCACCTGGTCTGCGAAGGCAGCGAGGGTCGGCAGCTCGTCCCGGAAGGTCGTTCCGGCGCGGAGACGGGTCTCGAGGTAGAGGGCACCGATGACTCCGCTCCGGCCCCGGATGGGCACGCACGCCACGGAGCGGAGCATGAGGGCGTGCACCGACACGTAATCGCTCACGCGGTCGTCCTTGGGCGCGTCGATGGCCACGAAGGCCTCCCCTTTCTCCACCACGCGCTCGGCGATGGAGTGGGAGAAGCGCGCGTGGGGGTCGTCACCTCGGCGGTCGCGGGCGGCGTGCACGCTGAGGTGGTCTTCACCCGAAGCGCTGCGCAGCAGGACGAAGCCGCGCTCGGCGTAGAGCAGCGCGATGGCGTGGTCGGTGACCTTCTCGAGCAGCCGATCGAGATCGTGCTCGCCGGCGATGACGCGGTTGATCTCGAGGATGCGTCCCAGCCGTTCTTCACGCCCAGTGGCGGCGCTGATCTGGGTCGGGGCGTTGATGTCGGTCACTTCGTGCGAGCTCCCGGGTGGACGTGATGCGACCGCGACCGTCGGCTCGACGAGATGGCGCTCCTGACGACCGCGCAGGGCCTTGCGGCGCGGGTGGTTCCAGTAGACCTCACGCAGGTCGCGCGGCAGCATGCGGGCGATCTCCTCGAGCAGGACCAGGGCCTGACGTCGGTCGTCCGCCGATGCCGCAACCTCTCCCGTCGCTTCGAGTAGGGCAGCACGCGCAGCGCGGGCCCGCCAAAGCCACTCCCGCTGGCCGCTCCCGTCGGCGACGGCGATGGCTTCGTCGAAGGAGGTGCGCGCCTGGTCGAAGGTGCGTGCGTGTTGCGCGAGCTGTCCTCGCGCATGAAGTAGCAACGGCCGGTGCGCCTCGCCGTCGCCGAGAAGCCCTTCCGCGCGAAAGAGCTCCTCCTGCAGCGCCGCCAGGTCCACGTCGGGCGCTCCGAGCGAATAGAGGATCCCCTCCAGGATCGCCTCCGCTGCATCCACCGGGCGCCGAAGCTTTTCGTAGGCCGCGGCACACGCCGCGCATGCCGCAGCCGCATCCCCGGCCCGCCCCTCGAGCCCGAAGGCCTCGGCCTCCAAGGCGAGGAGCTGAGCTTGCTGCACGGCACCGAGCCCCTCGCGATCGGCGTCGAGAGCGTCGATGCTTCGGCGCGAACGACCGAGGCGACCCAAGTAGAGGTCGAGGTTGGCGAGGTTGAGCAGGGCTTGCCGCAAGGTCGACTGTCGACCACTGCGACGCCCCATGTCGACCGCCGCTTCGAGGTGCTCGATGGCGGTGGCCACATCGCCCCGCATGCGCGCGATGCCGGCGAGGTTGAGGCGGGTGGTGGCGACGTGGCCTGCATCGCCCGCGCGTTGCGCCACCTCGAGGGCTTCGAGGTTGGAGGTCTCGGCGTCATCGAGCTGGTCGTTTCGCTGCTGGGCGAAAGCCAACGACCCCAGGGCGACCGCGAGCACGCGGTCCTCCCCCGCCCCGCGCGCGACGTCGACGCTGCGGCGGAGGGTACGCGTCGCGTCCTCGTGCCGACCGGAGAGGCTTTGCGCCAACCCGGACACGGCGAGCGCTTCGGCGACCTTGGCCGCGAGGCCAGGGTCACCAGGGCCGCCGCTCGCGACCTCCCCGAGCACGCTGCCGCCGAGGCGGGTGAGGGCGATGGCGGCGTGGTGCTCGGCGTCGTCGTAGTCGCCCGTTCGCAGGTGGGCCCGGGCCTTCTCCACGTGCCACACCGGCACGTCGTCGCTGTCGTCGGTGAGGCGCGGCTCCACCTGCTTGAGGATGCGAAGCGCAGCCCGTGGGTCGGCACGCCCGGTGGCGAGCTTGGCCCGCGCGAGACCGATCGTGACGCTCTCGTCGTCTTCGTAGGCGCGGAGGTAATCGGCCGACTGATCGAACAGGCCACGGTCGAGGAGGCGGTGGATCTCGGCTGGCGCCATCTTGACGCCACTCGGCACGGGCACCTCGGTGAGCCTTCGCTCGACGTCTTCGACCGAGACGACCGCGGTGGACTCGAGCTTCTCCACGATCGCGCGCATGAGCCCGGGCCGTCCCCCGGCGCGGGTGTGGATGTACGCGGCGAGCTCGGCGCTCAGCGATGGGATCATGCGTGAGATGAGGGCGTGTCCGGTGGCCGCATCGAGCGGCGGCACATCCACGACCTGGAAGGTGCGCCCGGGGAGCCGCTGCGCTCCCGTGGGTGTCGCAGCGACGACCACGACCGCGCCCTCGCGCCGCCGCGCATCGAGCACGGCCAGCTCCGCATCGGTGCGAAGGTCGGCGTCGTCGACGAGGAGGATGGCATCCTTGGCATCGCGGCCCTTGGTCGCGACGTCGAGCGCGGCCCCGAGGTCCTTGGCTTCGGCTTCGATGAGCACGGCGTGTTTGCCCGCCACCCCAAGCGCCCACGCGGCGCGCCGCAACAGGGTGGTGCGCCCAGAGTCGGAGTTGCCCACCACGACGAGCCCCGCCGCTTCCGCGAGGTCGGATATTCGAGAGACCAGGCTCGCGCTCACGGTCTCGATCCCCTGAATGGTCCAGACGTGTGCGCCGGTACCAGCCTCGCGCGTGTCGAGTCGAGCGGCGCGGCGGAGCGCCTGGGCAAACTCGTCGGCGCTGGGGTAGCGGTCGCCAGGCGCGTTGCACATCCCCCGGTCGACCACGGCCTGAACCGCCTCGTGCACGCTGCTCTCGAGCTGCTCGCCCACCGCGAAGAGCACGTCGCGCAGCGTGGCTGCGAGCGCGAAGACCTCCGCTCGCGGGGTGAGAGGATGGCCGAGGAAGAGCTCGGCGGCGGCGTAGCGCGGGGTGAGCCCCTCGGGGCGCGCGCCGCCCTCCTGCCACGGCGCCGCGAGGCCCAGGTCGACGAGGGTCGCCGTACCTTCGGCATCGACGATGATGTTGGCTGGCTTGATGTCGCCGTGGAGGAGCAGGGCCTGGTGGAGCTTGGTCACGCGGTCCGCGGCTTGAGCCACCGCGCCGAAGCTCAGACGAGGGGTGGTGCCCCGCTGGATCACCTCTGCGAGGCTCTTCCCCTCCACCAGTTCCCGGACCATGAACGCGCGACCGGAGGGCATGCGCCCGAAGTGCATGACGCGTGGGACACCGAGTCCTTCGATGCCCGAGAGCAACGTCGCCTCGCGCACGAGGGCCATCATCGACGCCTCGTCGGCTTCTTCCGGAAGGAGTTTCAGCGCCAGGATCTGGCCCGTGATCCGGTCACGTGCCGCCCAGACCTCGCCGCCGCCCCCTTTTCCGAGGCATTCGACCGGCTCGTAGCGCGCGGGAAAAGCTCGTGTTTCCAAGACCGGCCCATCATCGCGCGACTCGGCCCAAAGACCAACCTCGCACCGCACAACAAGGCACAAGCTGAGACAAGCGGCCCGCTCAGTGGTGACACAGCCGGTGACCCGACATGGCTCATGACACAGTCCTTCTCGAGCTGTCGCTCGCGGCCGGTTGGCCTATGCTCCGACCGCGCCATGATCCTCAATTCCTCCGAGGTCGAACAGACCATCGACGGCGACCTCCGGGCCCGCTTCGTCAAGGAGATCGTGCTCGCGCGCCCCCGCGCCATCTCGGGCCGGCGCCCCGACGTGCCGCTGGCCATGGTCCGCAAGCGTGCTGCCGAGCACGCCGACGCCACCCGGATGGCGGTGCTGCTCATCCACGGCTACGGGCAGAACCGCTACGCGTGGCATCTACCGTCCCGCAGTTTCGTCAATTACCTGGCCGAGGCGGGCTACGACGTCTTCAACCTCGACCTGCGGGGTCATGGGCGCTCGCGCCACCTCGGCGCCCGTCCTCCCCGCGACCTGGGCGAGTACGTACGCGAGGATGTGCCCGCCGCCGTCGAAACGGTCCGCGAGCTGAGCGGCCACGACCGCACCTTCCTCGTGGGCCACTCCCTGGGCGGCCTCATCAGCTACGCCGCAGCGCCCCTCATCCCCGACGAGGTGGCCGGGATCACCACCCTCGGGAGCCCCTACCAGTTCACCCGCGGGAGCCGATTCTTGTCCGGCCTCGGCAACGCCATGCTCGGACTCGACCAACGACTCGATCTGGGAGAGGCGGCGGTGCCACTGAAAGGCTTCGGCGAAGCGATGCGGCTTGCCCGCGTCTTCGTGGAGAGCCCTCTCTTCCCGCTGCCCATCCGCGGCTACGCCCCCAAGAGCCTCGAGCCCCGCATTCTCGGCGAGCACATGTCCCTCGCGATGGACATCGGCAGTGTGGCCGTGATGCGCTCGCTCTTTCTCCGGGCCGCAGAAGCTCGCGCCACCGGGCATCGGCTCGGCGTTCTCTACGGCTATGCGTCGGCTTTCGAGTCGCTCGACTGCCCCTTGTTGGTCATCGCGGGGAGCAAGGATGGCTTGGCACCGCCCGACGCGGTCCGGCCGGCCTATGAACGGTCAGGCTCTACCGACAAGACCTACCGCGTCTTCCCGCGGGGACACGTCGATCTCCTGGTCGGCCGCGACGCACCGGTGACCATCTGGCCGCTCATCCGCACCTTCATGGACCGCCGCTCGGGCGCTTCGACGGATTGAGCTAAGGTGCGATCACGATGGCGATCAAAGACCGCGTGATGAGCGAGGGGATGAAGTTGGCCGGCCACCCCGCCCTGGCCCCGCTGCTTCGCGATCCCCGCTTCATGAAGCTCCTGATGCAGGCCCTCGCGGTCCCGGGGCGGCTCGAAGAGCTCACCGAGGAGCAAAAGGCGAACTTCATCAAGACGATGGGTCTCGCCACGCAACAAGAGGTCGACGACCTCAAGCGAACCATCCGGTCGCTCGAAGACGAGGTCACGCGACTTCGCCATCAGGTCGAAGGCAAATGAAAACGAGCCCTCGCACCAGGCGAGGGCTCGTCGGGTCTTCACCCGCGCGTCGAAAGGCTCAGATGGTGAGCCCTTCGGACCGAAGCAGGTAGGCGAGCCGCTTCCGCTGCTCGGGGTCGAGCAACGCGAAGGTGCGCTCGAGGGCCTTGGCGACGGCCTCTTCGACCGCCTTTTCGCTCTCGGCCCGCGCGAGCGCGGCCTCCTTGACCCGCTCCGCGTCGAAGGCCTCTTCGAGGAAGGCGTCGGCGAAGGTGCCGATCGCCTTGCGGCGGTCGACCCGGGCTTGGGCGCGCTGGGTCTTGAGGTCGTCGAGGATGGCGGCCAAGACCTCCACTTGCTCCTCGTCGAGATCGAGCTGGCGCGCCATGTAGCGCAGGGGCCTGCGCACCCCGAAGGGTCCGCGGCCTCCGCGCGAGTGGCTGATGTGGTCACGCTTCGGGCGCCAGTGGCGCCCTTCGTCGTCGTGACCATGGTGGTGCGGTCCGTGGTGCGAGCCACCACAATGACCGCCGTGGGCGTGCGCCCAAGCGTGCTTCCAGAACATGGGTTTTCTCCGTCTCGCCGGGCTCTCGCGCCGGCGGGGTTGTGACGCGGGTTTCCCGCGCGTCGGTTCGCTCATCATGATGCGCCCTCCTTCCCCGTCGAGCAACTGCCCGCTCGGGGAGTCCGCGAGCCATCGCGGGGGCGGTCGTGTAGGCTCGCGGCCGTGTCGGAGGGGAACAGCCGCCATTTCAGGCGCCGAAGGACACCCCGCCGGTTGGGGCGCCGAAGCGCAATGGGCGCTGCGCTGTCCGCGTGGCTTTGGCCTAGCGAGGTGACCGCGGCGCCCAAAGCCCTGACGGCGCTGTCGAAGAAGGAGCGCAAGGTCCTCGCCGGCATTCCCGAAGACCCGCCTCCGAAGGCACTCTCCGCCGGCGACAACCACTTCCTCGTATCCGACGAGGACCAAGCCGAGCGCTTCATTCCGCACCTGCCGCAGGGTGGGATCTACGTCGGTGTCGGCCCCGAGCAGAGCTACCTCTACGCGAGCTGGGCCAGACCGGTGCTGCTCATTCTCGTCGATTTCGACCAGATGGTGGTCGACCTGCACGGGATCTACGCCGCCTTCTTTCTCGAGGCCCCGGACGGGGACGGGGTCGTGACGCGCTGGGGCAAGCCCGCCGCCGGCCGAGCCGCCATCGCGGCTCGGGTGCGCGACGCCGCTCGACGGAAAACGCTACTCGCCCTCTACGATAGCGCCCGCAAGGTCGTGCATCCGCGATTGCAGCGGCTGCGAGAGCGGCACGAGAAGGGAAAGGTGAAATCGTTCCTCACCGACCAAGCACACTTCGACTACGTGAAGGCACTGCTGTCGACGGGTCGAACCCGCGCGCTCCGCGGCGATCTCACCGGCGAGCGCACCATGAAAGGCGTGGCCAAGGCCGCGCGTGCGCTCGGCGAGCCGGTGCGATGTCTCTACCTGTCGAACGTCGAGTTCTACTTCGACTACGAGAGCGGCCTCGGCGACAACTGTGCGGTGCAGCCCACCGACGCCGGCTCGGCGGTGCTCCGCACCGTCGTGCGTACCGAGGGCGAAGGGCGCTACCACTACTGCGTGCAGCGGGCCAACCACTTCCGCGGCTGGCTCGAGGCCGGGGTCGACAGCGTGGGTCAGATGATGGCGCGTGCTTTCGGGCGCATCCGGAGCGACCGGGGAGTGCTCGTCATTCCCGGTCCGCGCTGAGCGCGCAACGAAACCCGAAGTGGTGGTAGTCGGGTGGGAGGTTGAACGGGAAGTGACGCCGCCGATGGTAGGCGGTGGCGTGGCTCGCATCCCAGTACCAGGAGCCGCCGCGCACGACCTTGAAGCTGAGCTTTCCGCAGGCCTCTCCGCCACCGTTGCAGGGGCCCTTCGGGTCGCGGCCGAGGCAAGCCTCGCCGCAGCTCGCGTAGCTTTCGGTCCACCAGTCTGCGACCCACTCCTCGGCGTTGCCCATCATGTCGTAGAGGCCGTAGGCCCCGGCTGGGCGTGAGCGCACGGGAAGCACCTTGCCCTTGTCGCCGTCGGACCCCTTCTTGCGAACACCACAGCTACGTCCCCGGTCGTCACGCACCACGGCGGTGGCGCACGTGACGTCGTCGTCGCCGAACGAGGTGCGGCGCTCGTTGGGCCCACGCGCCGCGCGCTCCCATTCGGCCTCGGTGGGCAGCCGCTTGCCCTGCGCCTCACAGTAGGCGACGGCCTCGTACCAGGAGACGCCCGTCATCGGCTGCTCGTCGGCGAAGAAGTCCGAGTAGAGCGGGCGCAGGGGTTTGCATGCTCGAGCCGAGACGCACGCCTGGTAGGCCGCCACCGTGACCTCGGTCTCGTCGAGAAAAAAAGCCGACACCGACACCTCGGCCGCGGGCCCCGTGGCCGGTCGGCGACGAGGCGGCTGACCGAGCTGGTCGCAGCGGTGCGGGTCGTCGTCGAGGCCGCGCGTGAAACGCCCCCCGGGAATGCACACCATGCCGGGCGGCGCCGCGCACGGCGGCGCGCTCGATGCGGTGGCGGCAGGCGCCGCCGACTCGGGAGGCTCCGCCACGGGTTCCACCGAGGGCGAAGGATCGGGCGTAGGCGCAGATGTGGCGGCCGGAGATACGGGCTCGGGCTCCTCGGCGGGCTGTGCCGCACATGCGGCGACCCACAGCAGCGCGCCGACCACCCACGTCCCCCGCATCGGGCCGGACTCTGGCATGGCGCGCGTGAGCAGACCACACGATCGCCCTGGCGCTGCGACGGGACTTGCGGCACCATTCTTCCCTCAGGGCGACGTCTCACGCCCAACCCCAACGGTCGGCCCCCAGCGCCGGCCCCAGCGGGGCAAAGGAGGGAACACCTTCGAGGCCGAGGACACCACTTTCGTGCCTCGTCGCACCCGCTCGGGGTGAGTCGCTGGGGAGCTCGCACCGGGCGGTCGATGAAGGAACACGAAAATGACCAAGGACAAGGACCAGAAGCGTCTCATCCGCGCCCGTATGGATCGCACCGGCGAGTCCTACACTGCCGCGAGGGCTGCCCTCTCGCGCAAGCGCCCCCCTGCGCTGCCCGCAGCCGGACCCGAGAAGGATTGGCCTGCGCTCGCGGGCATGAGCGACGACGCCGTCGCGGCGAAGACGGGACAGACGTGGTCGGCTTGGGTCGCCACCCTCGACGCGGCCGAAGCCCACACCATGAGCCATCGCGACATCGCAGCTCACCTCCGGGAGCACCACGGCCACATCGGCGCGTGGTGGGCCCAAACGGTGGCGGTGGGCTACGAGCGGATCCGCGGCCTGCGCGACCTCGGTCAGAGCCGCGACGGTGAGTACACCGCCAACAAGAGCCGCACCTTCCCCGTGAGCGTGCAGCAGCTCTACCGGATGTTCACCCCCAAGGCGCGCAGTGCATGGCTCGAGGGCGGTATCGTGAAAGACCGCAAGGCGGTGAAAGACACGTCACGTCGTGTCGACTGGGAGGACGACACGCGCGTGGTCTTCAACTTCGTCGCCAAAGGAGACGGCAAGAGCAGCGTGTCCATCCAACACACGAACCTCGCGAGCCGCGACGACGTCGAGCAACGCAAAGCCTTCTGGCACGAACGCCTCGACGCCCTGAAGCAGGCCCTGAAGGGCTAGGCACTCGAGGTTCGAGGTTCCAGGTTCGAGGTTCCAGGTTCCAGGTTCCGAGGTACCCGAGACCTGGACCGAGACCGAGACCGAGACCGGGACCGTGACCGAGAAACGAGAAACGAGAACGAGAACGAGAACGAGAACGAGAACGAGAACGAGAACGAGAACGAGAATCCCTACCCCGCGAGGCTCTGCATCATCAGTCCGCAGAGCCACGCGGCGTAGGTGCCCAGGGCGTAGCCGAGCACCGCCATCATCACGCCTACTGGGGCGAGAACGGGATGAAAGGCGCTCGCCACGACGGGGGCTGACGCTGCGCCGCCGATGTTGGCCTGGCTCCCTACCGCCACGAAGAAGAATGGGGCGCGAATGAGCTTTCCTACGAGCAGCATCAAGCCTGCATGGAGCGCGATCCAGGTGAGGCCGACGAGGAAGATCCCTGGGCGGTCGAAGATGGCCAACAGGTTCATCTTCATGCCGATGCTGGCCACGAGCACGTAGAGCAGCACCGAGCCGAGCTTCGAGGCGCCGGCCCCTTCTAGGGTGCGGGCGCGGGTGAACGAGAGCCCCACCCCGAGCGCGGTCGCGATGACGATGAGCCAGAAGAACTTGCTGGTGAGCGAGAAGCGCGACAGCGACGGTGCGTGCTCGGTGATGAAGGGGGCGATGCCGTCCGCACCGAGATGACCGATGGCGGTGGCGCCGAAACCGACGGCGAGGATGGTGAAGATGTCGGTCGTGGTGGGGATGCGGGCATGCGCCGCCTGGTAGGCCGCGACCTTCTCCTTGAGCGCATCGATGGCGCTGTGATCGGCCTTGATGCGGGCGTCGATCGCGTCGGAGCGGCCCGCGCCGTAGAGCAGGAACGCCATCCATACGTTAGCCACGATCACATCCACCGCGATCCAGCTCGAGAAGACCTCGTCGCCGACGCCGAAGACCTCCTTCATCGCGGTCTGATTGGCACCGCCGCCGATCCAGCTTCCGGCCACCGTCGTCATGCCGCGCCACACCGCATCCGGCCCCGTGCCGCCCACGATGTCGGGCGCAAGCACCGAGAAGAGCATGAGCACCAGTGGCCCGCCGAACATGACCCCCGCCGTGCCGGCGAGGAACATGATGACGATTTTGCCTCCGAGCCGCCGAATCGCGCCCAGGTCGAGGCTGAGCGTCAGCAGCACCAGGGCCGCCGGCAACAGATAGCGCGACGAGACGAAGTAGAGCTGCGAGTCCTCGCCCGAGATGATCTTCGCCGTGCCGAGCAGGCCCGGGATGAAGTAGCAGAGCAGGAGCGCAGGGACATAGGTGTAGAAGCGCTTCCAACGGGGGTGGTCGCTGTGGCTGGTCTGGAACACCAGCGCGAGGATCACCAGCAGGATCCCCAGGACCACCGCATCGTTCTCGATGAGTGCGGCCGAGGCGAGCAGCATCAGGCGCTCACTTTCCGTGTCCGGGACCGAGGATGAGATCCATCTTGGCCACCGGGTCGAAGCCCTCGACGTGCGGGGGGTGATGGCACTGGGAGACGCAGCTCTTGGGGTCGGGCTTCAACGTGATGAGCCCCTTCTTCTCGGGGTCCTTGGCGTGCAGCGACCCGGGCCCGTGGCAGGTCTCACACTGCACGTCCTGCAACCCGTCGTTGTGCGTCACCGTGGAGCCTCCCGGCTTGCCATAGCCGGTAACGTGACAGCTCACGCACTCGAGGTTGTACTCCTTGAAGTCCTTCTGGAGGGTGGCGTAGGCCTTGGCGTGCGGGGTCTTCTCCCACACCTCCTGCGGCTCGAGGTGACAGTTGCTGCACTCCTCCTGGCCGATGTAGCGCGCCTGTCCTTCGGCGGGCTCGGGGGGCGTGAGGTCGGCGAGGGCCTTCTTGTTGTGCTCGTTGACCCGCTTGTAATAGCCGACCATCGTCTTGTGCACGGCGTCGCTCACGCCGAGCTCCTCGCGGACTTCCTGCACGCGGTAGCGGAAGTAGCTGCCCGAGGGCGCGGTCGGCTCCTTCTGGAGCTCGGAGCGCTCGGCTTCGAGCTTCGTGAGATCCTCTTTGCGAGCAGCCAGGTCCTTGGCGTCGACCTTGCCCCCTTGCTCCCAGGAGGTGATGCGCGCCTGCAGCTCGTTGATGCGGCGGGTGAGGTCGTCGATCTTGGCCGCGCGCTCGATGCCCCCGCCATCGGCGAGGGTGACGTCGCCCACGGCGTCGCCCGAGAGATAGACGTCGACCACGCTCACGGTCTGCGCGTGGTTGGCGGTCTCGACCACGAGGGTCTTGCCGATCATCTGCGGCGGGGGCTGGGGCGTATTGGTCGTGCCCTGGCTGAGCGGCTTGCCGATGGCGAGCACGTCGATCTCCGGCACCCCGTCGGCGATGCGTAGGGCCGCCCCACGGGGCAGCGCCGCGAGCACCACGAAGAGCTGTGCGCCCTCTTTCTTCAGCGACGCGACCGCAGCCTTGGTGCGGTCGGCGGGCGTGCCCTCCTGTGGCGTGACGCCTTCGGGCACGTTCCCCATCGGACCCTTGGGCTCGGCGAGGCCGATGACGCCGACCTTCACGCCGCCCACGTCGTAGAGCTTCGTGCCCGTGCCCCCACGCACCTCCGCCGACAGCAACGTCGCCCCCGCCTTCTTCGCTTGGGCCTCGAGGGCGTCGTGACCGCTGGCGAAATCGTTGTACCCCGGCGACCAACCCGCCAGCTGCATGTCGCCCATGGCAGCGGCGATCGTCTCGGCCTTCCAGGCATCCTGTGTGGCGTGGCTCTTCTCGAGCTTCGGGTCGACGTAGAGCATCGGGCCCGCGGCGAGCAACAAGCTGTTGGGCGCCTTGCTCTTCTCGGCGGCGACGAAGGCGGCGAGGTGGTCGAGCCCGCCCAGCTGGTTCTTGCTGCATCCACAGGGCTCGAGCGCCCCGGCCACCGTGCTCAAGAGGTAGAGCCGCACCTTCGGCGGCCCTTCCACTTGGGCGGGAGGCTGCGGGTCGGGGTTGCTCTGGCCCGTCTTCTTGCAGCCGGGCACGGTAGCCGCGGCCGCCGCTAGCAACGACGCGACGAGGAGCAGCGTCGAAGGCACCCAGCGGCGCGACCTCTTGATCTCCGTGCTTCGCATGGACGTCGCGGACTTAGCACATCGGGCGCGCCTCCTCCTCCCCTCACGGCTGCATCTCGTCCCCGGGGTCGGGTCGTCCCCGCCACCCTGGCGCCTCTTCACCGGCGAGGGTGACCTGACACCTCACCCCTTCGCAGACGCTGTCGTAGGTCACGGTGCGGCCACACCCGCTCACGATGTAGCGGCCTCCCCAGGTCGAGTTGACCATCAGGTCGGACTGGGGGCACTCGAGGTCGGACTCGCCCCGGATCTTCACGAGCGCCATGGCCCGATCCTGCCGTGCTGCGCAAGCCGAAAGTAGCGTCGCGGCGACGATGAGCCCGATACCGACGTTGGTTCTGGTCTTCATGCGGATGTCTTCACATTACTTCGTCGACCGCGTGTCGCGGGGCCTTGCGACGGTCGAGGGTGCGTCGTATCTCTTGAGTCTATGCCGCTACGGCTCCTCGTCGGGTTGATCAAGGGGATCCTCCTCGGGGGGCTCATTGGCTACGCCCTCGCCGCGGCCGGGCTCACCGTGCTTCCCGCCTGGGCGGCCTATGGCGGCGCCGTGGTGGTAGGTCTGCTCGTCGCGCTGGTGGCCGGCAAGCCCATCTGGGCCGAAGACGCACGCATCGAGGTCGGGGCCAAAGCCGTGGCCGGGGCCGTGGTCGCGCCAGGCCTCATGGCCCTGGCGCGCAACTTCCTGGAGATGGGGCTGCCCATGTCGCCGTCTGCCATCCCCGGGGTCACCGCCGCGGACGGGGTCACCCTCGGAACCTTCGCCATCACCTCCTTCGCGATGGTCGCCGCGGTGCTCGCGGGCTTCTTCGACGCCGACAACGATGGCACCGAGCCTCCCAAGCCGAAGCAGAGGGGCAAAGACGCCAAGGCCGCGCCCACCGGAAAGCGCTTCAACGTCGACGAAGTGCTCGAAGGCGTCGACCTCGAGGAGCTCGAGGAGCAAGAAGCCAAGGCCGGCCGCGCCGAGCCCTGAACGGGCTGCTATACCCCTGCCGTGCCTCTCGCGCGCCTCATGCTCTACGCGACCAGCGCTGCCGGCGTCGCGCTCGCGGTACGCGCGGTCTTGGTCGAGCCACCTCCCCTGTGGGTGGCCGCCATCGCCCTCGGGGCTTATCTGGCGATGCTGATCCTCGGCGTCACCTTCTCACGGTTCAGCATGTTCGCCGACGTGGTCACCCAAGGCGGCGACGACGCACGCGGGGTCGCGCTCACCTTCGACGACGGCCCCGACCCGAAGTCCACGCCGAAGGTGCTCGACCTGCTCGACGCCGCGGGGGCGAAGGCGACCTTCTTCGTGATCGGCCACAAGGTGACCGAGCACCCCGAGCTCACGGCCGAGATCGTGGCGCGCGGGCACGCCCTCGGGATCCACAGCTACGCCCACGAACGACTCTTCTCCCTGCGCCCTCCATGGCAGGTGAAGCGCGACCTCGAGCGGGCCCTCGACGCCGTCGAGAAAGCGACCGGGGACCGACCGGTCCTGTTCCGGGCCCCCATCGGGCACATCAGCCCTGCCATGGCCGGCGTGGCCCGCGACCTCGGCCTCATCACGGTCGGGTGGACGGCGCGCGGCGTCGACGGTTGGTCCGGGGCCAAGCCCGACACCGTGGCCCGCAACCTACGCCGTCACATGCGAGACGGCGCCATCCTCCTCCTCCACGATGCGGCCGAGAAAGGCGACTTCGTGCCTGCAAGCGTCGAGGCGCTCCCCGCCATCGTCGAAGCCGCCGAGGGTCAGAACCTCGCCCTGGTGCGCGTCGACGATTGGCTCGCCGCCGAGGCAGCTGAAGAAGCCACGGCGTAGCCCGAGCCCTCGAGGTTCGAGGTTCGAGGTTCGAGGTTCGAGGTTCGAGGTTCGAGGTTCGAGGTTCGAGGTTCGAGGTTCGAGGTTCGAGGTTCGAGGTTCGAGGTTCGAGGTTCGAGGTTCGAGGTTCGAGGTTCTCGAGATCGAGGTTCGAGGTTCGAGGTTCGAGGTTCGAGGTTCGAGGTTCGAGGTTCGAGGTTCGAGGTTCTCGAGATCGAGGTCGAGATCGAGGTCGAGATCGAGATCGAGATCGAGATCGAGATCGAGATCGAGATCGATTCGTGAGAAGTAACTCGTAGGGGATCGACGACTTGGGTTGAGTCTGCGATCTTGGGGGCATGTTCACGCCGACGAACCGGCAGCGCAGTGTCTTCGAGGCGGAGACGATGTTGCCGGAGAATGCGCGGCGACGGTTGAAGAAGACCTGGGCAGCGACCTTCGCTGAGCAGGTACTTCCAGTCTTGTTGCGGCTCGAGCCTGAGTTTGCGTCGCTGTACGGCACCAAGGGCCGCCCCAATTGGAGCGTGGCTCGGATGATGGGGCTGTGC
>JAUHZF010000198.1 GCA_030426145.1 Polyangia bacterium | reverse complement strand
CGCCGCGAAGCGGCGAGCTTGAAGGTAACGGCGACGAGCCGGTCGACCCGGTCTGCGACCTCGGCACCTGCGCCCGGTCTCACGAGGCCGCGCGCTTCGGCCTGGAGGAGCGTGAAGACGACCTCCCGTCCGGAGCCCATGGCGTCGTCGAGGCGATTGAGACCTTTGCGTTGTCGTTGTCCGATGCCTTCCCAGAGATTGCAGCCGACGCTGTTACCAGCCCGGCGCATCTGGTCGCCGAGGTCGGCATCGCGCTTGGAGACCTGTTCTGCCACCCGAGCCACCTCGGGCAGCACCTGCAGTGCGAGTCGTTGAACGTAGAGCATTGAGATGAAGTTCCTCTCCCGCGAGCCCCAGCGGACGCACCATGCGCCCGCTGCGTATGCAGCTCGCTTTTCATCCCCACCGCCTCGCGCGGAGGACGGGTCAAGACTCGGTCAGAGGGAGCGAAGCGACCGAGGACCGAAGCGCAAAGCGCGGTGTCTTGACGCGTCCGAGCACGAGGCGACGCTTGAAAAAAGCGAGCGAAGAGAAAGTAGAAACCGGGTCTCGCTCTCGGTCTCGCTCTCGGTCTCGCTCTCGGTCTCGCTCTCGGTCTCGCTCTCGGTCTCGCTCTCGGTCTCGCTCTCGGTCTCGCTCTCGCTCTCGCTCTCGGTCTCGCTCTCGGTCTCGCTCTCGCTCTCGCTCTCGGTCTCGCTCTCGGTCTCGCTCTCGGTCTCGCTCTCGGTCTCGCTCTCGGTCTCGCTCTCGGTCTCGCTCTCGGGCTCGCTCTCGGGCTCGCTCTCGAACCTGGAACCTGGAACCTCGAGAACCTGAGAACCTCGAACCGTGACGAAACCCAGATGAAAGGAGGACGGTTCCGTGGTGGTCATTGCGCCCTCGAGACCCAACTTGATCCTCCTATGCCACGACATCCCCTTCTCGGAGCGCTGTTGCTGCTCGCCTCGGCGAGCGGTTGCACGACCACGAGCCCCAACGCCCAGCCCGGCGTGTCGGCGCAGCCGACGCCAGAACCTTCCCCCGTCGCCTCGGCCACGGCGACCAGCCCATCGGTTTCACCCGCGACACCTCCCGTGGTGACGGATCCCGCGTCCGCGACGGCACAGCAGGCGTTGGCCGAGAGTCAGAACGCGCTGGGGCTGGCGCTGTGGGCGCGGCTTCGTGCCGATGGTGGCGACGACATGGCGCTGTCGCCCTTGAGCCTCTCGACGGCGCTGTCGATGACCTACCTCGGCGCCAAGGGTGACACCCGAGCTCAGATGAGGAAGGTGCTCGCCCTCACCCAGCCCGACGAGGAGCTCGGGCAGGCCTACGCGTCGGTGCTCTCCGCTTGGCAGGGGAGCGACCCGAAGCGCCTCGAGCTGCGCATCGTGAACCGACTCTTCGCCGATCGCACACTTGCGATGGAGGCGCCCTTCGTCACGACCACCAAGGACCTGTTCGGCGCTCCCGTCGAGCGCCTCGACTTCATCGGGGCCCCAGGCCCGAGCCGCAAGACCATCAACCAATGGGTCGCCGGCCACACCAAGGATCGCATCGTCGACCTGCTTCCGCCCGGGAGCGTGATCTCCGACACGCGCCTGGTCCTCACCAACGCCGTCTACCTCAAGGGCAGCTGGGCCCACGCTTTCGAGAAGGACGCCACCGCGCCCGCGGCGTTCCATCTGTCTGGTGGCAAGACCACGAAGGTCCCGATGATGCGGCAAACGAGCCACCTCGGCTACGCGGTGGTGGACGGGGTCTCGCTGCTCGAGCTTCCCTTCCGCGACGGACGGTGGGCCATGACCATCGCTCTGCCCGAGAGGCGGTACGGCCTCTCGAAGCTCGAAGACGGGCTATCGACGGAACGCCTCGACACTTGGGCGGCGGCGATGAAGGGCACTTACGTAGACGTGTCGCTGCCGAAGTTTCGCCTCGAGATGAAGGACGCGCTCGCCCTCAAGAAGCCCCTGATGAGCCTCGGCATGACCGACGCCTTCACCCCAGGACGCGCCGACTTCAAAGGGATCGCGGTGCCTGGGACCCAGGCCGACAACCTCATCATCAGCGACGTCTTCCACAAGACCTTCGTCGACGTGAACGAGGCGGGCACCGAGGCGGCGGCGGCGACGGCCGTCGTGATGCAGCGCGAGGGCGCAGCCATGCCCCCCGATGACCCGGTTGTCTTCAAAGCCGACCACGGGTTCATGTTCTTCATTCGTGATCGCAAGACAGGCGCGCTCGCCTTCATGGGTCGGGTCACCGATCCGCGCTCCTGACCCAGCGCCGCTAAAGCTCGGGCTCGAGGGACCGTTCAACCCCGTGATGGACCCATCTGCCCAGCAACGTGGGGAAGCGCTGATGCGCATGCTGAAGAGTCGGCGGCACACGCTGCCGTCTCTTCCCAGCGTGGCGCTCGAGGTTTGGCACATGTCGCGCGCCGAGGACTGCGACTTTCGCGAGGTCGCGTGTCTGCTCGAGCGTGACACCGTGCTCGCAGGCCGCGTCTTGGGCATCGCTCAGTCGGCCCGCTACGCCACGCGGGTCCCCCCGACGTCGGTGCACGAAGCCTTGGTTCGCCTCGGTCGGGAGACCGTGGCCAACATCCTGCTGGAGGCGGCGGTGACCATGAAGGTCTTCGACGCTCCCGGCTACCAAGAGAAGGTCGACGAGTACCGCCTGCACTCGCTGGCGGTGGCTCAGATCGCGGTCGAGGTCGCGCGCCACGCCGGCGTCGACCCCGGGACCGCGTTCCTCTCGGGCTTGCTCCACGACGTGGGGTTCGTCGCGCTCTTGATGGTCGCCGGTGATGAGGCCAGGGCGCGAAAGCGCAAGCTGCTGCCCTTCGAAACCATCGTGCAGGCTGCCGACTACGTGCACGCGGAGGCCGGCGCTTTCCTCACCGGCTTCTGGAACCTGCCCCCGGAGGTGACCGAGGCGGTTCGTCTCCACGAGGAGGTCGACAGCCGAGGCGACAAGCTCCTTGCGACGCTCTCGGTGGCCGACTGGCTCGCCCGCGACATCGCCGGATGTGGCGAGCCCGACCTCGAGCCCGTCGCAGGCGCACACGCACTCTCCGACCTGGGGCTCACCGCAGCCGCGGAGAAGCGGATCATGCTCGACGCCTCCAACCTCGGGAAGTTCCTCCGCGCCGACTCGTTCGCCGCCTGAGAACTCGGGTCGTCAGAGCCAAGGGAGGCGGTCCTGGCCCCACAATCGGGTGGGTTCACGGTGGAACGAGGGCACCCCCCACAGCCCCAGCTCACCCAGCTCCTCACGGTGGCGGGCCACCGCGGCGCGCCAAGGGGCGTGCTCGCCCAGGTCGGGCTCGGACCAGGCGGCGCCCGCGCGGCGGACCAGCGCCTCCAACCCAGCGCCTCGACCGACGTCGACGCCCTCGGACCAAATCCCGCGCAAGATGCTCTGGGCCACCGCCATGCGCTGCTCGGTGGGCACGGCGAAGAAGGTCGCGATGCAGCGCTCGATGCCAGGGCCGAGGGGGTCGACGAGCCGTCCGAACGGCACGCCCCAGCGGCGGGCCTCTCGTGCGGCATCTCTCGCGAGGTAGAAGCGTTTGATGCGGGGCACGCGATAGCCTCGCATCACCATGGGGAGCACGGGCCGTAGCTCGACGTCGGAGCGGTCACCGAGACGCGCCAAGCCGAGGTAGCTGTACGGGCTGCGGAACGAGAAGTAGGTCACGAGGGGGCCACCGCCTCTCGGGACGGGGGGATCCGGAATGGGGGCCGTCACGTCGAGACCTTCGTCCCGAAGCCGCTCCGAGAGATGCCAGAGCCGATCGAGACCCCAGTACCACTCGCCCTCATAGTGCACCATGGCCGGCTGGTAGTGGCCGAGGCGTTCCAGCCGCTCCGACCCTAGCTGGTGCATCGCCTCGACACGTTGGGGGTCGAGGCCAGCCGTGATGGCTTCGCCCGCGAGCAGCGCCGTGGCCACGTCGACGTAAGCCTCCCACCCGCGCTCGGCGAGGGCGCGCTCGGCCGTCGCGATGGCATCGTCCGACGGCACCCGGGGGCGGGCGGGGAAGGTCAGCTCGGGGTGTGCGTCGGCGAGCAGCCTCGCGTCCTCGATCGTCCAGGCACGCCGTCGCGCAGGCTCCGGGTCGACCGCGAGCGGCGGAGGTGGAATGAGCCAGCGGCGCACGTCGGCATCGGCCGCCCTCGCCATGTCGGGCAAGACCTGCGCGAGCAGCGCTGCGTGTCCGTCTTCGAGGCGAAGGAAGACGTCGAACCGCCGTCGCCCTCTACGTCGACGGGCATGGAACGTCCGCTTTCGAAGCTGCCAAGGCCGGCCGAGGTAGATCTCGATCCCACGGGCGAGGAGGGCGCGCGGCACCATCAGAAGGGGATCTCGGCCTTCAGCTTCGAGCAGCCCGCGAGGTCGGCCGTACCGCTGTTGGTGGGGATGGGGTCGGGGTAGAGGAGGGTCTCGTCGAGGGTGGGGGGCATGGACAGATCCAGGACGAACACGTCGTCGACCCCGCGAATGTCCATGGCCAGAATCTGCTGGGCCTCGCCCACGAAGACGATGCCCGCGGCATAGACGTCGTCGGGGCCGTCGACGCTCGAAAGCACGGTGGCCGTCGTTGGGTCGACCTCGAGGTAGCGACTCACGGGCTCGGGAGGCGGCGGACCGGGCGCGTTGGCCGAGATGAACATGACTCCGTCGTGGCGGAAGGCGACGTCGCTCACGTGCGTCGACCAGACGGTCACCGGTTGACCACCTTCGGTGAGGGGGGTGGGGCCGCTGATGAAGGCTCCCGTGGTCGGGTCGACCTGGGCGATACGGACTTCGGTGTTCTCGTTCTTCTCGTAGGTGTCGAAGACGGTGACCCAGAGCTCGCCCTCGTCGTTCATGGCGGCGCCCATCACCCAGAGGTTGAGGCTCATGCCGATGGGCGTGACCACACCGGTTACGGGGTCGATGCTCGAGAGCTGGCTCCCGGCTGCGATGTCCTGCGCGTCGCCCGAGAAGCCCAACAACTCGTTCTGGCCATTGGTGAACATGGCGTCGAGGTGGATGGGGTTACCGTTCCTCGTCGTCTCGGGGCTCAGGGCGATGTGGGTGCCGTCGACCGAGAGCGTCGCCACCCGACACACGTTGGCGATCGGACTCGCCTGCCCGAAGGGCGCCCCAGGAGAGTCGCACTGCACCCCGTGGAAGCCTGCGATGCAGGGCTCGTTCACCTCGAGGCAGAGGAAGCCGCATTCGATGTCGCAGCTCGCGGCGCAGCCGTCGCTGCTGACCTGGTTGCCGTCGTCGCATGCTTCGCCAGCGTCGATGACCCCATTGCCGCATAGGTTGGGGGCCGAGCCGCCGGCTGAGCTCGTGCTCGTGCTCGTGCTTGCCCCGCCGCTGCCTCCGGCCCCTCCGCCGGTGCTCGTGGTCGTGGTGCTGGAGGCTCCCGTGGTGCCGTCGTCGCCCGAGCAGGCCCCCACCACGATCGCCCCGACCAAGAATGCAAAGCCTCTCACACCTTCGAGCCTACCCCATTGCGTCGTGGCTGATGAACCCGCAGGAGCGCTCTGTTTCGAGTGGGCTCAGTTGGGCTGCGCCGCGAGTCGTTCGAGCACCACGTCGGGCAAGGCGATGAGCTGGCTCTCGCGGTCGACGGCGACGAGGTCCACCTGGCCTTCGACCAGCAGCTCGCCGTCTTTCTGCCGGTGCACGTTCTGGCGGAAGGCGAGGCGATAGTCGCTGGTCTTCTCCACCGAGCTGCGGATCTCGACGACGTCGCCGAAGCGCGCGCCGCGGCGGTAGGTCAGCTCGGCGCGGTAGACCACGAAGCCGACGCCGTCCTCGTGGAGGAGGCGCACGAGCTCCTCGCGACCGAGCACGTGCTCGCGGGCGCGCTCGAAGTACTTGAGGTAGTTCGCGTGATACACGAGGCCCGAGTGGTCGGTGTCCTCGTAGTAGATGGTGACGAGATGGACGTGCGCGCTCATCGAGTTCCCCCGGGGCCGTGACTAGCGAATCGTGACCGATGGCCCCTTGGCGCCATAGAGTCGGCGCGCGAGCTCGGCCGTCCAGTATCCGCGCTCGTCGTCGTCGAGCACGATGCCCCCCCGGAAGCTGTCGATGAGCCGCTGGGCGTCGACGCCGAGGTCGTCGCGCTCGGCGAGAACTTCGAAGAGGGTGGCGTGTTCGGGGCTCGCCTCGGTGGCCTTCTCCCGCGCCGCGACCTTGGCCGCGAGCTCGGGGTCGCCGGGGAAAGGCTCTTCGTCGGCGTTGTTCGGCCCGAGCGCGTTGATCCCGTCGATGACGAGATGCTTTCGGTCCTTGTAGGGCAGCGCCTCGAAGTCTTCGGGGAAGATCGGCGCGCCGAAGTAGATGTCCTGCTGGCCGTGTCCGATCGGGAATTCGATGCGCTCGTCGAGCGGCTCGACCGGCAAGGCACCGGCGAACCGCACCGGCACCACCGGGCAGCGCGTCGCCAGCGACATGTCGACGAACTTGCTCGTCATCTTCACCACCGGCTCCCGACAGCTGAGCGAGCGGGTTCCCTCCACGTGCACCATCACCGACTTGCCGTTGACGGCCATGTCGCGCGCGAGCTCGTCGATGAGCATCGGTAGGGAGGTGGGGTCGCTCCGATCGAAGTAGGTGATGACCTTGGGGTCGGTGATCCCGGGGTAGCTGAAGCAGTGCTGGATGAGCTTGCCGAGCCAGGTGGTGCGGTGCTCGGCTTTGGCCAGGGTCACCGTGGGGGCGTGGTTGAGACCCGACGCGATGATCGAGAAGAGCAGCGATTCGATCGCGACCTGGTGGTTGGCGAGGTAGAGGATACCGCGGCCACGAATGGCGTCGAACGCCTCGGGGGACGACACGTGGACCCGCCGCACGAAGCGTTCGATGAGGCTGTAGTAGAGGTCTTCTACCGGCCACGAGCCGATGCCGAAGTATTCGTCCCAGTAGCTACGCACCGGGGCGAGGTCGACGACCGGGGCGCTCGAGCGCACGCTCACGCCATCCTGACGCTGCAGCGCGAGCGGGTGACGGGTGAGGGGCTGGGCTGCGCTCACGGCCGAGAAGCCGCGCTCGTCGGAGAGCATGCGCACGGTGGAGGGATGTACGTCGGCCACCCGAGCGATGTGGTCTTTGACCGCTACCTGCGTGACCGTGTCCTCTTCGGGGTCGAGGGCGTAGATCGCCTCCACGGTGCCCGGAAGCCAGTTGCTCGCTTTGACCTGCTCCGCGCTGACGCGCGTCGCATCGCTTTCGGTCTGCGACAGCGCGAGGCCCTTCACGGGTTGGCGATCGCGGAGGAAGGCGCGTCGGTCGGCCGGCGGTGCGGTGCCGAGGGGGCCCTTGGGAAGCAGGATCTCCACCAAGCGGAAGGCGCACCACACGCGGCCCTGGTGCTGCAGCTGGACTTCGAAGGCGGGGAAGCGGAAGTCGCCATCGAAGCCGACGAAGCGCACCTCGCAGCGCACTTCGCCCGCCGTCGGCACCGGTCCGTAGAAGCGGACCCGCGGGATCCGGTAAGGGTAGGCCACCTGGTCGGCGCGGATCTCCTCGGAGAACACGTGCAGCGCGTCGTGCGGGATGGGGTGGGTTGCCGCGTCGAGCAGCACCTGGTTGAGCGTACCCAGGGGAACGGCACCGGCGGCTGCGTCGAGAACGGCGCTCGCGCCGCCCTTGCTGCGACTCAGGCTCAGCAGCTTGTGAAAGGCGGGGCCGTGGAAGAGGGCCCCGTCCTCGTAGGGCGAGGCGACCGTCTGGGCATCCTCGAGGGGCGGGAGCAGCGCGACCTCACTCGGGTCGGGGTAGCGCGGAGCGAGGGTGACCACGCCGCGGGCCACCGGCTCGAAGCGCGACAGCTCGGCCCGCGGGGCCTCGCGCCACGCCGACAGCGTGACGGGGATACGGTCGCCATCGCGCTCGCCTACCTCGGTGCGAAGGCGCACCGGCTTGTCGACCGGCAGCCAGCGCTCGACCTGCACGTCGTCGAGTGCGACCACCTCGTGGCGAGGGTGGAGCGCCTTGGCCGCGCCCGCGAGGCGATCGACCATCGACATCATGGGCAGGGCCGGCACCGTGAAGGTGGGGCAGTGGTCGGCCAGCCACCCGTCCGGTTCGATGATCTCCTCACCGTCGGGACGGCCGCGCCCGTCGTCGGTCGGCGCGCCCCCGGACACGATGCGCATCCCGAGGCCCTTGGCTTCGTAGATGCGCATGCCGTCGACCCACAGGGAGGCGGTTGCGATGGCGTAGGCGCCGCGCTCGTCGCGACCCGTCTCGGTGAGCTCGACCACGCAGTGCACGAGGTCGTTGTGGGTGCGGACCTGGCCGCGGTACTTCCACGTCAACGGGGTGCCGAGGCCCAGCGACTCGAAGCGCGCGTCTTCGATGCCCTCGTCCATGCCCTGGTCGAGCATGGCGAACTGAAGCAGCTGGACCATGGCCTCGATACCGAGCGACCCCGGCTGCACCGGATCCTGGAAGAAGTGGGCCTTGAAGAACCACTCGCCCGGATCGACGTCTTTCTCCGCGCGGTACTTGCCGAGACCGGCGGCGCCGCCTTCCGGCCAGATCCCGGTGACGCGGTCGATCATCATCAAGAAGGGCGACGCGAGGCGACAGCTCCCTCGGAAGAGGGTGTCCTGCGACTGCGACTTCAGATCGACGGGCTCGACGTCGCATGGCGCGGAGAGCACGTCGGCGTCGTACTCGGGCACCGGGAGGCCGACCTGGGCATCGAGGGCTTCTTTGGGGAAGAAGCCGAAGACGGTGTCCATCTCGTAGACGAGGGTGTCGCCGAGGAAACACTGCACCTCGAACGACTCGATGATCATGCCGGCCGAGCTCGAGATGCTGACGATCTTGCTGCGGGTGCGCAGGGTGCCCGAAGAGGGGAAGAGCTCCGCGTGCAGGGTGCCCGTGCCGTCGAGGTTGCGGAAGGCGAGGTCGATGTCGCTCGTGAGCGCGCTCCCCACGAAGGAGGCGAGCCACCCGCAGGGCTGAAGGGCGGCTTCGAGGAGCACGGCGAAGGGCATGGTGCGCGCGCCGTTGTCGTCGAAGTACCAAGCGTCCTGAGGGATGTCGTACTCGACCTCGATCTCGCCGCCGGGCTGCATGCCGCCCGGGATGGAGTCGATCTTCGCGATGCGCGTCATGAAGTGGTACGGCGGTCCCGGCAGCCGCGCCACCTTGCGGTGGCTGTCGAAGACCTCGTACATCGGCCCGAAGGCGCGGCTGGGGCGACCCCAGGCACAGGCGAGAAGCGAGTCGTGGTCGAAACGGAATCCGTTCACCTCCGCAACCTCACCCGGCGCGCGTGACAGCAAGCTGGGGTCCTTCTCCAGCAGCGCGTCCATCGGCCAGTCGGGCACGAGGCGCAGGCCCATGCGGCGGCAGTGGAACGCCCCGAGGCCATCGACCGTGCACAGAAGGTCGGCGAAGATGGTGGGCGTGTCGCCGTCGATGACCTCTTCGATGAAGACCTCGTAGATGAGCTCCTTGGAGGTCGGCGTGACCTGCCCTCGGCAGCGCATGAGGTACTTCTCTTCCGGCACTGGCTCGAAGCGCCAGCCGTCGCGCTCGATGGTGAAGCCGAGCGCGGTGAGGTAGATGGCCATGGTCTGCAGGCAGCCCTCGAACATGAGGGTGCCCGGCATGCATGGGTCGTTGTGGAAGTGGCCCTCGAAGAACCAGTCGTCGGGCTCGATGGTGTCGACGGCGCGAAGGTAGCCACGCTTCCAGGGGCCGCCCTGCGGATCGAAGTCGGTGACCTCTTCGACGAAGAGCATGCGCCCCCCGGCGATGGCCGGCGTGCGCGTGTGGGGGCAGGTCTTCTCGAAGCCCTTGCCGAAGCACTCGAAGGTACGTCGCTCGGAGAAGGCGCGCAGCTGCGCGTTCGAGAAGCTGCGGTGTTCACTCACCTGTGGCGGCGTGTCGAGGCGTGGGTTCTCGCATCGCTCGCCGGTCTCTGGCTTCCATAGGATGCCGGCCGAATCGGCGAGCTCCTCGTCGGTGAAGTAGCCAGCCTGGCCGCCGCGCACGCTGAGCCGGCGCTCGTCGCCGACGTGGCAGTCGTAGTGGAAGAAGAAGAGCCGAACGTCACCCTGGGCGGCATGGCCGTCGATGTGGATGTCGTAGGCGAGGGTCTCGCCGGGCTTGGGGAGCGAGCCGTGGTAGGTGAGCTCGCAGCCGAGCAGTCGGTAGATCCGGTCGCCCTTGTTCAGCAGGTCGACGCCCATGTAGCTGATGAGCATGAGGTCGGCCTGACCCGACTCGATCATCAGCCCGCCGGGCATGCGGCCGTCGTGCAGGTACCAGCTGTCGTCCTCGATGTCGGTCTCGGTCCAGATGGTGCCAGTGCCGAGCACGCCGGGCTCGGCGTCGATGCCCGTCATGCGGTCGGCGAGCAGCAGTGGCGGCAAGGGCATGCGCGTGACGCGATGGTAGGCGTCCTGCGGCTCGAACATCCCGCCGTAGATCTCGGAGATGTTGCCGCCCGCGTGCACCATGAGGCCGTCGCGGTCGAGCTTGAACCCGGGCAGCTCCGGCTTGGGCGCCGGGGGGGCGGGGGACGCCGTCGGTGCAGGCGCGGCCGGGGCCGTCGGCGCTTGCGGTGGTGTCGCGGCTGGGGGTGGTGCGACCGGCACAGGAGGGGCCGGGCGCACGGGCGCGATGGCGCCGCGTGCCGAGAGGCCGGTCCACTGCTGCTGGGCGGCGCTGCGTGCGTCGAGGAACTGCTGGTGGATGGCGGCTTGCTGCGCGAGGAACTGCTGGTGCGTGGCGGCGAGGCGACGACGCTGCGCCACGAGCACGCCCGCGACCCCGCTCGGAGACGCGGCGGCCCTGGGGGCGGCGGCCACGGCGGTCGTGGCCGCGGTCGGTGCGGCACCCACGGGCGCTGCGCGACGTGCCTGCGGCATGGCCATCGGCGCCACGGGGGGCGCGGGGGCAGCGATGGGCTCGAGCTCGGGGGCGCGTTGGAGCTCGGTCACGGCGTTGGGGTCGGGCTGGTAAGGGGCGGCCACGGCATCCTCTCGACGCTTTGGCCAGGGCGGGAGCGCCACCGGCCGGAGATGGGCGGGGAAGGCGAGGGTCTTGGCGTCCCTGGCCTCTGAGGGGTTGGGCACGGAGGCGGCGCCCCCGGAGATGCGCGCATGACCGCGCTGGTGGCCGAGGGCGTGGGCCACCAGGCGATGGCTGCCGCCAGCGGTGATGGCTTCGGCCACGGCGAGGAGCGCCTGCGCCGCATGGGCACCGCCCCTCGGTACGACACGGGCTTCTTCGTCGGCGAGGTCGTCGATGCGCGCGATGATGGGATGACCGGCGGCGAGGGCGTCGGACTCACGCTGGAGCACCAGCACCACGGCGACGTCGTCGGCCGGAAGATCGACCTTGCCGACCACGGCGCGCAGCGCGTCTTCGTGCACGGGGTCGCGTGACAGGTCGACGGCGCCGACCACCGCGGCATCGAGCTCGCCGGCGTTGAGTCCGTCGAGGGCGACGGTGAGGGCGCGCAGGCCGCTGACCTCTTCGCCCGACACCGACAGGCTCGCGCCCCCGAAGCCGAGGGCGGCGTTGATGCGGTTGGCCACGATGTTGGGCATCGTGCCGAGCACCCCCGCAGCCTGGAGCGAAGGGGTGAAGGTGGCCTGGGCGGCGTCGACCCAGGCTTCGTCGAACACGTTCCAACGACGTGCCCAGCTCGGCATGCGCCAGCGCGCGCCGTAGCGGGCGATGTTGGGGTCGCAACCCATGCCCACCACCACCCCGGTGCGCTCGGCCGGCAGCTCGAGTCCCGCGATGGCGTCGAGCGCCGCGCGCCACAGCAAGAGCTGCTGGGGCAGGGTCTGCTCCAGATCGCGAGGCGGGAAGCGCAAGGCCGAGATGGGGAGCTCGACCTCGCCGTTCTCGGGTCGACGCACCGCGACGCCCACCACCGCGACGGCCTCGCGAGGCTTGGGCGCGTGTTCGCTTGTGGTGCCAGGGCGGTAGGCCTCGACCAGCAGGTGGGCATTGTTGCCCCCGAAGCCGAAAGCGCTGATGGCCGCGCGCCGCGGTCGGGCGTCGTCTTCGGGCCACGGCTCGGGCTCGGTCACGATGCGGAAAGGCGCATCCTCGAGCGTTTCGTTGCGGGGCGCGTCGTCGGCGAGTCGCGTGGGGGGCAGGGTGCCGTGCTCGAAGGCGGAGAGCACCTTGAGCAAGCCGGCCACGCCGGCCGCGGTGATGAGGTGTCCAAGGTTGCTCTTGAGCGACCCGATGGGCAACGACCGGCCCTGCCCGAAGACCTCGGCCATGCTCAGCAGCTCGGTGCGGTCGCCGGTCGGGGTGCCGGTGGCGTGGCACTCGACATAGTCGACGTCGGCGGGGGCCCAGCCGCTGGCGGCGTAGGCGTCGGCCATGGCGCGCACCTGGCCCGCTTGGCTCGGCGCGAGCAGGCCGCCGCTGCGGCCGTCGTTCGACAGGCCCACGCCGCGGATCACCCCGAGGATGGCACGGCCTTGGCGCTCCGCATCGGAGAGCCGCATCAGGGCGACGAAGCCCGCGCCCTCCGCCGGCACCAAGCCGTCGGCGTCGCGGTGGAAGGGGCGACTCTGACCACTCTTGCTCATGGCGTTGAGCGCGCAGAAGCCGATGTGGATGAAGAGGTCGTCGGCACGGCTGACCGCGCCGGCGAGCATCACGTCGGCATCGCGGGCGTGGAGCCGGTCGCATGCGATCTTGATCGCGACGAGCGACGAGGCGCAGGCGGCGTCGAGACAGAAGGCCGAGCCGCCGAGCCCGAGCGCTTGCGCGAGCAGGTGCGCGGGGTAGCCCGACATGAAGCGGTCGCGTGGATCCGTCGCGGGGAGCCCGGCCGCGTCGGCGAGCGCATCCCCGAGCCACGCGCGTTCGGCTTGGCGTGCCATGCCCGAGGTGGGAAACGACAGGTTGCCCACGACGGCGCCCGCGCGATGCAGATCGCTGCCCGAGAGCCCGGCTTCGCGCAGGGCGTCTCGCCCGGTGCGCAGCAGCCAGTGGAAGAGTGGGTCGAGCGGCTCGAGCGCGTCGGCCGACACGGCGTAGCCCGCGGCGTCGAAGCCATCGTCTGCGACGTAGCCGCCGCGCTCGCTCCAGGTGCGATCGGTGGCCGCGTCGGGGGTGCCGCTCACCTCGCGGGGCGACAGTCCCCAACGGTCGGCGGGGGCGTTGGTGATGAGGTCGCGCCGCTCTGAGACGGCGTTCCACAGGGCATCCGGCGTGCTCGCACCCGGAAGCTGGCAGGCGCGGCCGACGATGGCGATCGGCTCGAAGGTCATGGTCGCTGATGGGTCTCGACGCCCTCGAGGGTGGCCACGACGCGGTCGTCGGCCACGAAGGCGATGTCGCTGCGGAGGTGCCCGGGGCCGTCGACGTGGGTGCGGCACGTCACCCGCCATGGGCCGGTCTGGCTCAGCTCTCCGGTGAAGAGTCGAAGGGCGCCGATGGCCGTCGGGAGGCCACGACCACCGAGGTGGTCTTGCGCCCAACGCACGGCGAGTTGGAGGGCGCCGTCGAGCGCCGCGGGGTCCGTCGCCCAAGCTTCGGTTGGCCAGCCGCGTCCCTGGAGGCCGTCGAGGTCGGCCACGATGCCGCCTTCGCCGACCCCGTCGACCCGACGGATGACTTGGAAGGCTGGCCCGTGGAAGAGGCTGTCACCGTAGAGCGGGCCCTGAAAGTCGCCGCCGTTGGCGGGAGGCGCGGGCGCGGCAGGACCGTGGGCTTGCTCGCCGAGCACCACACGCGCCCCATATCGCTTGCGGTTGGGCTCCTTGGGGTCGACCAGGGCCACGCTGAGCACGTTCTCCCGATCCGTCGGCTCGACCGTGACCCGCAGCCAGTCGCCGCGGTCGAAGCCGTCGAGCACGATGCCTTTGTAGACGCGCAGGTCTTCGACCGCCGTCACCGCGCGCTCGGGCGCGACGGCGGCCGCGGCGCGGGCGAACCACTCGAGGGACATGACGGCCGGAAGCACCGGCGTCGCCTCGATGGTGTGGTCGACCAGGTAGGGTTGACGATCGCGCTTGAGCAGGAGGTCGAAAGCGGTGGCGGCGATGCCACCGGCTGCCCCCTCGGCGATGGAGGCGCGTCGGGGGGGACCGCCGAGCACCACCTCGACGGCGCCGTCGGCGTCGACCGACAGCTCGTCGACGAGCATCTGTGCGCCCACGTCGAGCGGGATGAGTGGCACGCCGTGCGACTCGAAGTAGGCCTTGAGGGCCGGCGTGACCATGCCGCCCTCCCATGGCCCCCACCCGAGGGACGCGACGCGACAGCCGGGGCGACGCTTGCCTTCGGCAGCGGCCACCTTGTTGAGGATCTCGTTGGCCATCGCGTAGTCGCACTGGCCCACGTTGCCGGTGCGCGCCGCGACCGACGAGAACATGACCAGGGTGTCGATGGGATCGTTGGCGGTGGCGTCGAGAAGCGCGCGCAGCCCCCCGACCTTGGTCTTCAACACCCAGTCGAACTGGTCGCGCGTCTTGTCGGCGATGAGCTTGTCGGCCAGCACGCCAGCGCCGTGCACGATGCCCGTGATCGGCCCCCAGGCGGCGCGCACGTCCGCGAGAGCGGTCCGCACGGCGGCGGGATCGGCCACGTCGGTGCTGTGGTAGCTCGCCTCCGAGCCCGCGGCCTGCAAAGCGGCGAGGGTGGCGCGGATCTCACGCACGGCGAGGATCTGCTTCACCTGTCGACCGAGCTCGGCCGGCTTCACCGGCTGGCCGGCGGCCTTGGCGGCCATGAGCAGGGCGCGCTTGAGGCCGGCGTCGTCGTCGACCCCGGCGCATGCGGCGGGCTCCTCGGAGAGCGGCGTGCGTCCCAGCAAAGCGATGCGGGGCTGGCTCGCCCGCGCGAGCGCGATGAGGGTGGCTGCGGTGACGCCGCGCGCGCCGCCGGAGCACACGAGCACCGAGCTCGGTCCCGGCTTGGGCCGACCGCCCGACGCGACGGGTCGCAGCTCGCTCTTCAGGGTGATGCGGCGGCCGTCGGCGTGCAGGCCGACCTCGATCTCGGGACCACCCGCGAGCAGCTCCTCGACGATGGCCTCGGCCTGTGCGTCGGCGCTGCGCCCGGTTCGCTCGAGGTCGACGGCCTTCACGCCGACCTTGGACCACTCGAGGTCGGCCGTCTTGCTGAGCCCGGCCAGAGCTCCGTGGTAGGCGCGCTCGGTGCCCGAGAGACCAAAGTCTCCGCCGGTGTCTTGCACGGTGACGAAGATCCCGGGCGCGACGTCGTCGCCGTCGCGTCGCTGGGCGAAGTGGTGTGCGAAGGCGAAGGCCCGCCGGGCGCTCTTCAGCGCGGCGTCGGCGCCAGCATCGCGCATCAGTCCACCGAGGTAGATCACGCCCTCGGCCTCGCTGGCCGCTTCTGGCTGATCCACCACGCGGGCGGAGAGACCCGCGGCCTCGAGGCGCGCGACCACCGCCGCGGCTACCCCGTCGTCATCGCGCGTGACCACCACGCCGCGCCCGCCGAAGCGTGCGCGTTCGAGCCCCATCAGCCCGAGGCCCCACGCGGGGGCCTCGACCTCGATCAGGGTGTGGCGGCCGAGCTGGCTTTTGGGGAGGCGTTCCCCGGAGCGCCACCGGCGATGTGGTCGTTCATGTACGCCACGATCTCGCCGAGGGTGTTGAGCGCCGCCATCTGCTTGGTGTCGACCTTGGGCAGGTCGGGCTGCTGCTTCATCATGGCCGAGAGGATCTCGACGCGCTTGATGGAGTCGATGCCGAGGTCGGCCTCGAGCGACATGTCCATCGACAACATCTCGGCGGGGTAGCCGGTCTTCTCGGCGACCACCTCGAGGAGCAGCGCTTCGGGGTCGATGCCACCACCGGCCGGAGCAGCGGCCGCGGGAGCCGGTGCGGGCGCCGCCACGGGGGCGGGGGCCGGAGCGGGGGCCGCCACGGGGGCGGGAGCAGGAGCGGGGGCCGCCACGGGGGCCGGGGCCTGAGCAGGTGCCGGTGCCGCCACTGGAGCGGGGGCCGGCGCGGGTGCGGGGGCCGGAGCCGCCACAGGGGCAGCGGGGATGTAGGCCGGGGCCGGCGCGGGAGCGCTGAGGCTCTGCGCGACGTAGCCGGTGCGCTCGACCGGAATGGCACCGGCGACGGCGCCGCCGGTGGCCATGGCCACGAGGCCGTCCACCGCGCGCTCAGAGCTCTGGAGGAAGGCGATGTGCGCCTGCGCCATGGCGTTCTGGAAGGCGGCGTGGGCCTCTGCCGTCACGCGCTGCGACTCCTGGTAGGCGTAGGCCCAACCCTCACCGGCAGGGGCGGTGGCGCGATAGGTGGTGTCGTAGCTGGTGCCGTTGTTGTTGTTGTCCGTCACGTTGACCTCGGGGCTGGGAGCAGGGGCGCCGTTCGACACGGGGGTGCCGGGCGACGCGGGGGCGTCGAACGACTTCGCGCTCGACGCAGAAACAGGGGTTGGGGAGGCGGGCACAGCCACCTCGGGGTTGGGGGCGGGCAGGCCCGCGGCGCCGTTCTTGGGCGGGTAGGGCTTGCCGTAGTTGGTTCCGGTGAGCTTCAGCGTCATCTTGGGCGCGTCGAGCGTGCGGGGGTCGACCGGCTCGGCGTAGCGACGCCACAGCGCGGACAGGTTCATGGGCACGCCAGCGGCGACCATGCGGGCGAGGCCGTCATGCCAGCTCGCCACGCCGGGCTTGCCCTTGCGGTCGAGCGCGACGGCGGCGTGCTCGCGACCTTCGAGGATGCGGCCCACGAGCCCGGTGAGCACCGAGCCGGGACCCACCTCGACGAAGACCCGTGCGCCGGCGGCGTACATGGCCTCGATCTGCTCGACGAAGCGAACCGAAGACGCGATCTGGTTCGCGAGCAGGTCGCGGTTGTCGTCTTCGTTGCTGCCGTAGGGGGCGGCGGTGGCGTTGGCGTAAACCGGCAGCTGCGGCGCCTTCATCGCCACCTCGGCGAGGGCCTGCCGGAAGGGCTTGCAGGCGTCGGCCACGACGGCCGAGTGGAAGGCCGTGGCGACCTCGAGCCGCTTGGCCCTGAGGCCGGCCGACGCGATCTTCTTCGCCACTGCCTCGATGGCGCCCACCGGGCCGCTCAGCACCACCTGCTTGGGGGCGTTGTGATTCGCCACCACCACGTCGGTGCTGCCTTCGATGGCCTTGCGTACCTCGTCGATGGTGGCGGTCACGGCGAGCATGGCGCCGGGCTTCTCCGCTGCCTGCGCCATGAGCTCACCGCGACGCCGCGCCACCTTCAGCACATCGGCTTCGGACAGCACGCCGGCGGCGCCGAGAGCCGTGACCTCGCCGTAGCTGTGGCCGCCCACGCAGGCCGGCTTCACGCCCATCGCGCGCAACAAGCGCAGCTGCGACAGTGACACCGCACCGATGGAGGGCTGGGCCCACTCGGTGCGGACGAGCTTGGCGGCTTGGGCCGCCCGGGTCTCGTCGTCGAAAGCCGGTCGCGGGAAGACCACGTCGTGCAGGCCCATGTCCGCCGCGACGTCCCAAGCCCCGAGGGCCTCGTCGTAGCTCTGGGCGAGCTGGCCACCCATGCCGAGGTACTGGCTGCCCTGGCCGGGGAACACCAGGGCGACGTCGCCCGCTTGCCCCAAGCCGAAGTACATGCCCTTGGGCCCGGAGAAGGGCTTGCTCGGCGCCTTCTCGATGCGGCCCGCGGCCTCGCTGAGCTTGGTGCGCAGCTCGGCGCAGTTCTTGGCCACCACCGCGAGGCGCGCCGCCTTCTGGCCCGTGTAGGCCTCCTGCGTCGAACGCGCCAAGAACGTGAGGAGCTCGGGCGCATCCGAGCGCGACAGCTGCTCGGGGATCTCCACCGCGCGGACGGCTTTCACCAGCGACGCGGCGTCGTCGGCCTCGAAGATCACCAGCTCGTCGGGCAGGGTGCGGAGACGCGCCGCCCGGGGCGCCGGGCCTCGGTACTCTTCCACCGCGATGTGGAAGTTGCTGCCGCCGAAGCCGAAGGAGCTGATGCCAGCGCGGCGGGGGTGGTCGCTGCCGCGCACCCAGGGGCGGGCCCGGGTGTTCAGGCTGAAGGG
>JAUHZF010000591.1 GCA_030426145.1 Polyangia bacterium | reverse complement strand
AGGGACGCAGGGTGTCGCACGTTGTCGCACAAATTCTCCCCCGGGCTCCGGCCCAAGACCCGCATGCAGAACCGCGCGCTACACGGGGCCCCCCGGGGAGGGGGGTCATGCGGTACGGCGAGCCGCCAAGACGAGGGCAAGGCCACGGATTTGTGGCATCAAAACAGCGTCTTAGACAGCACAAGCCGGCAAGCGTAGCCCTCGACGCACGAAGCCCCGGCGGTCCGAGCCGTGCTCGCCGAAGGCGTGGCCACGCTCACTCGCTCGGCGGCGCACAAGCGGACAACGCCGCGTTCTCGGCTTCGCATGCATCGCCGAGGTCATCGCACGAGACCGGTTCGAGGCAGTCGGCAAGCGCCTGGTAGACGTCGGCACAAGCCTGTCCATAGGCCCACGGCCCCACCCGGCACGTCGATACGCAAGCGTCACGGTCGTACATCTCGGGTGGCACGCAGCGCTCGAGCGATGCCGCGCAGTAGGCCTCGCACTCCTCGGCCCCCAGCTTGTCGTCGTTCATCCCGTTGCCGCTGCTCTGCGCGCCACCCGACCCCGACGCATCGTCATCGGCGTCGTCGGCACACCCCGCGCCGAAGCCGACCGTTACGGCGAACAGGAGGCCAAAGGAGAACTGCTGGATCCCGTGGTGCATGGCTTCCCTAGGATGCCGGATGGGTTCGGTGGTCGCGTTGTTTCCGCAACGCGGGCCTGTCTGAGCAGCTTCGCGGCATGGCCTGCGAGGATGGCGGGTCAGCCATGGGCTGGGCACGAACAGCGGTCACCAGTCTTCGGGGTCATCGGAGTCCGAGGGGTCATCCCAGGTGTCGTCCGGCTTGGGACCCTGGTTGATCACGAGGCGGGGACGAGCACGGCGCAGCGCCACGACCTCCGCCGAAGGCACGTCGACCATGCCATCGATGAACACATGCGTGAGGCTCTTGACTCGAACCAGGGGCGCGAGCTGCCCGACGACTCCCCACCGGAGATCAAGGACCTCGAGCTTCGGAAGCGCAGCGACGCCGCCCAGGTTCAACCGCGCGAACCCCGATGCCGATAGCGCAAGGCCCTCCAATCTCGTGAACCCTCTGAGGTAGGACGTGTCGTGCGGACCCATGAACACCGTGAGCCTCGCCAGCTTGGGCAGGCTCGCCAGCGACGCGAGCTCGGCTTGCCGTCGATCACCGAGGCCAATGGTGTCGCCGAATCCCACGAATGTGAGGTTCGTCAGCGCCGTGAGAGGGGCGAGCGAGGTCACCTTGGGTGTCTCCATCCAAAGCGACTCGAGGTTCGCCATGTTCGCGAGCGGGGCCAGACTCGGCAGATTGACCCGGTGCAGCTCGAGCTCACGAAGCTGCGTAACTGCCTCCAGCCCGGCGCCAACCTTTCCCAACCACTCTCCAGCCACGACCAGCTTCCGTAGCCTCGGCATATCGGCGAGTGGCCGAAAGCTCGTGATGGTTTCGGGAACGGAGACAGTCTGCAGACTGCGATGCGGAGCCAAGGCGGTCAAATCGGGCTGGTCGTTGTCGAGAAGATCAAGCTCCGTCAACGACGGCAAACCAGACAAGGTGCTCCAGTCCACCCTGCGCCCCCTGTGAAGACGAAGCTTCGACAGCTCACGTAGTCCGGCCAGAGGAGAGAGGTCCACCACCCGTGTCTCGTCGAGCGCGAGCTCACGGAGCGATTGCAGCCCAGCCAATGGCGTGAGGTCGACCACGCTGCTGCGACTGAGGTTCAGGCGACGCAGATCGCTGAGGTTCCGAAGAGGTTCGAGCCTCATGACCATCGTGTCGCGGAGGGTGAGACTTTGAAGCTTCGGGAGACATGCCAGTGCTGCCGTGCTCACTTGATCGTGGTCGTGACAGGCCACATGGGTCTCCGTCGTGTCGAATCGCTGACCACAGAACTCGACCACCCCTCGTCGCGCTGCTTCGTCGCAGTCCACCGGCAGCATGGGCGGAGGCAGCCTCTGGAAGGGAGCGATGGGCTCCGCGGCTGCCTCGGTCACGACCGTAGCGCGTGGTCCCTGGGCCGCAGGCGGTGGCGCTGCACGACAGCTCGCCGCGGCGACGACGGCCAGTGCCCAAACCTTCACCTCTCCCCCCATCGTTCGTCGAAAGGATCATCGTCTTCACTGCTCGTGAAGACGTCACCTTCTTCATCGGTTTCCTCGATACACGCTGGGGGCTTCCCCCAGTAGTCGAACGGCACGGCATTCTTCGAAGCGCAGTCGTGCCGCGGGGCCCGCACCCTCAAGAGCGGTACGTCGGCGAGGGGCACGAAGTTCGTCGCCGACCTCGGCGCAGACAGGTAGCGGAGGCTCCTCAGACCGGCGAGTGGCGAAAGGTCGTGCACCCCCGTGTAGGAGATATCGAGGTAGTAGAGCGACGCCAACGCGACGAGCTGTCCCAGATGGCTCATGGGCGTCGACGAAGCGTCGAGCTGCGCGAGCGCGGGAAGCCTTGCAATCGGCCGCAGGTCATCGATCGCCGTGTCTGAAATCACGAGACGTCTGAGGCGATTCGAATCCGCCAGCGGCCCCAGATCTGACACCCGAGTGGACGCAATGTCGACCTCACGCAAGGGCTTGCCCCGCAGCGGTTCGAGGCTCGTGATGGGTGCATCGGGGACCTCGATTCGACGCAGGCTCTCGAACCCCTCGAGGGGCTCGAGCGAACGAACCGACGACCTCTCCAGAACAAGCTCTTGAAGACCCTGGACGCGCTCGATCCCGGACAGGCTCTCGATGCGCTGAACGTCGCGTTCGGAGTCTTCGCCGGAGCCAGAGCTGGTGACTGGCAGGGAGAGGATGAGTGTCTTCACCCGAATGGCCGGCAGCTCGATGGCGGGCCCCATTGCACCGCGCACGACAAGCTTCTCCAGCGCCAGCGATGCTGGGAGGGTATCCACGCGAGGTGCGCGCCCCGCGATGCTCAGCTCACGTAGCCTCGCCATTCCCTCGAGCCATGCGAGGGACCCATCGTAATCGCTCACATCGAGCCGCTCGAGGCGACTCAGCGCGGCCAAGGCCGATAGGTCTTGTTCGGTCCCGAGCCCGAGAGATAGCGTGCGTAGCTCGGTGAGGCCCGCGAGCACACCGAGGTCGCCACGCACCGTTCCCAGGGTCGCCTCTCTCAGGCGCGGCGACTGGGCCAGCGAAGCCACGTCGCCATAAGAATAGACCTCCAATATCTCCAGCGCCGGGAGGGACGGCGCCTTCGTCCAGTTGGATTTGTAGTGCTCCCAACGCAGCTCACGGAGGCGGGTCATGCCTGCGAGGTGCTCCGCGCTTCCGGGACCGCTCCACTCCAGTCGCTCGAGACGGCGAAGCCCGGCCACCTCCTGAATGTCGAGTGCACCCACATGGCTCTCGAGCTCGACCAGGTCGGGCAAGGCCTCGAGCGGGCGCAAGGTTGCAGCTGCTCCAAAGAGGGTGACGCCGCGCAGCTTCTTCAGCTTGGAGATGGCGATGATGACCCCGTCGGCCTCCTCCCGATTCGCAGGGAGAGAAACGGTGACCGATCGTAATGCCGGAAGCTGAGCGATGGCTGGACATTGGAGCGCCCCCGGTGCCAACTGGATCTCGCGCAGGCCCTGGTTTCGCTCGATGAGCTCGCAAGCCCCCCGCTGCCCCTCGACGCCCCCCAGGAGCTCGAGAGA
>JAUHZF010000197.1 GCA_030426145.1 Polyangia bacterium | reverse complement strand
GCCGCTGCCGATGAAGAGGGTGTCGGCCCCAGCGACCCACGCGCGTTGGGCCGCGGACAGTGTCGCGCTCGTCTGGGCCGGCTTCGGGTCGGGGACCACCCGCCGCCATGCGCGCGGTTGAATGTGCTGGGGGCAGTTGCCGAACGATTGTTTCACTCGAAACAGAAGCGCCCCCTCCTCGAAGACCTCGCCGTTCGCGCGGTTGCGACGCCGCGTCGAAAACTCGATCCCGAGCAAGCCGAGGTCGGCGCCCTCCCGCAGCGCACCCTCGAGCGCATCCCCGGGCATGGGTGCGGCGTCGATGCGTAGGCTCCGCGCGTCGGGCGACGTTACGAAACCCTCGTCCCCCGTCAGCACCGTGGCCCACACCCGGCCCTCGGCGTCGCGCGCGCTCGCCACGAGGAAGGGGAGCGCCTCGTAGAACGTGCGGTGCTGATCGGGCATGTGGGCGCGAACGGCATGGCGCGCCCAGGTCTCGACCTCGCGTACACCGAGGCGCGCCTGCACCTGCTGCTCGCCGATGTGGAAGGGGCTGCCCGTCATGGCCAGGACGGTAAGTCTTCGCGTAGCGTTGAAAAATGGGGCGAAACGGAGGTCACTACTCCAAAATACGGAGCAATGATCAAGCTCGCCTCCATGCGCGCTTTCGTCGAGATCGTCGACCACGGCAGCCTCACCGCGGCCGGCAAGGCGCTCAACAAGTCGCTCCCCACCATGGTGCGGACCCTGGCCGACCTCGAACGGGACCTCGGGGTGGTGCTCCTGCGACGCACCACCCGCCGCATGTCGCTCACCGAGGAGGGACGGGTCTACCTCGAGCGCGCGCGTTCGATCCTCGCCGACGTCGCCGAGACCGAAGAGCTCGTCCGGCTGGGAAAGGGGACCCCACGGGGGCGACTCCGCGTGACCGCGCCGGTGCAGTTCGGGCGCATGCACGTCACCCCCGCGGTGACGACCTTTCTCCAGGGCTACCCCTCGGTTCAGGTGGAGCTGCTCCTACTCGATCGTGTCGTCGACCTCGTGCAGGAGGGACTCGACGTCGCCGTTCGCATCGGTCCGCTCGGCGACTCGGGGCTCGTCGCGACCCGGGTCGGGCGCATGCGGCGCGTGGTCTGCGCGAGCCCCGCCTGGTTGCGCGAGCATGGTTCACCCGAGCATCCCCGTGACCTCGCCGAGGTGCCCTGCGTGGGCTTCACCGGTCTCGGGTTCGCTGAGATGGGCGCTTTGTGGCGCTTCCGCGACGGAGACCGCGACCTCTCGCAGCGCATTCGGGGGCGGTTCAGCGTGAACGACGTGGCGGCGGCGATCGAGGTCTGCGTCGCTGGCCTCGGGCTCGGCTCCTTCCTCGAGTACCAGGTTGCCCCGGCGATTCGAGATGGCTTGTTGCAGGTGGTCTTGCCGACCTACGAGCCCGCGCCTCTCCCCGTGAGCCTCGTCTATGCCGACGCTCGCCTCATGTCGCCGCGGCTGCGCGCCTTTCTCGATGTGGCCAAGAAGCAGCTGCGCAGCGCCACGTGGCAGCTCTGAGCGTCACGCGCGGAAACGCTTGTTGTACACGCCGGGCGGCGCGCCGAACTGCTGCTTGAAGTCGCGGGTGAAGTGCGACGCGGAGGCATAACCCACGGTGGCCCCGGCTTCGGCCACGCCCAAGCCCTCCCCGAGCATCAGCACGCGGGCGCGCTGGAGGCGTAGGTGCTTCACGTATTGCATGGGGCTCATGCGCACCACCTCGCGGAAGCGGTGTGCGAAGTGGGAGGGGCTCATCGCAACGTGACGAGCCACTTGCTCCACCGTCACGCGCTTCTCGGCGTGTCGCTGCAGGTAGACCGTCGCGCGGCGGATGCGCCCGTCGTCTCCCGCTGCGGCGCGGCGAAGGGGCGCCCCCGCGGGGTGTCGCAGCAGGTGGAGCACGAGCTCGCGCTGGGCCAAGGGGGCGAGGACCTGCCGACCGACGGGGTCGTCGATGGTGGCCACCATGCGCAGGAGAGCCTCCACCATGTCGGGCGTGAGGCGGTCGACCACGACGTCGTCGTCGGTCTCGTCGTCCTCGAAGCGCGCTCCCGCATCCACCAGCGAGAGCAGCGCGCTGGCCACCACCTCCGGCGGCAGCTCGAGCGACATCGACAGGTACGGGCGCTCGGGCGTGCAGTCATCCACCGTGGCCACGTAGCGCCGCTCGCGGGTCACGAAGAGAAAGCTCCCCGGTCCGTACGATAGGCGCCGACCGTCGAATTCGATGTGCTTGCGACCCTGCAGGATGACCGCGAAGGTCACCATCTTGGCCCCCACGGCTTTGGGCGGCGCAGGTCTCGAGCTGCGGAAGAGCCACAGACCAGGCACAGCGGTCGTGTGGCGCCCGTCGGTCCCTACGCGGGCGGCGAGGCCCCTACGAAGCCTTTCGAGCGAACCTTGCACGGCTTCATCATGGGGCGAGCACGCACACGATCCAAACTGGTCTATGTATCGTCGCGGGATCGGGGTGGGCGATCGCAGGATCGGGCATGCTCTACCGACGATCGCAGGATCGGGCAGGACCACCGTGGTTCTCGCCCTGGTCTCGGCGGCGGCCGCGCCCCATCGTGTGGGCCATGACGAAAGCGCGAAAGCTCGGACAGACGGACATCACCATCCACCCCGTGGGCCTCGGCTGCATGGGCATGAGCGAGTTCTACGGCGAGGCAGACGAGGCCACGTCGATCCGCACCCTTCACCACGCCCTCGACCACGGCATCACCTTCCTCGACACCGCCGACATGTACGGCTCGGGGGCCAACGAGAAGCTCGTGGGCAAAGCCCTGAAGGAAGGATCGCCGGGACGACGCCGTGCTCGCCACCAAGTTCGCCATCAAGCGCGGGGAGGGCGGCTCCTTCACGGGGATCAGCGGCGACCCCGCCTACGTGAAGGCGGCCTGTGACGCGAGCCTGAAGCGTCTCGGCGTCGACCACATCGACCTCTACTACCAGCACCGGGTCGATCCCCAGGTCCCCATCGAAGACACCGTCGGCGCCATGGCCGAGCTGGTGAAAGCGGGAAAGGTGCGGCACCTCGGCCTGAGTGAGGCTTCCGCCGAGACCATCCGCCGCGCGACGGCCGTGCACCCCATCGCCGCGGTGCAGAGCGAGCTCTCGCTGTGGTCACGGGATCTGGAGGAGACGGTCCTCCCCGCCTGCGCGGAGCTCGGAGTGTCCTTCGTGGCTTACAGCCCCCTGGGGCGCGGGTTCCTGTCGGGCAAGATCAAGTCCGTCGACGACCTCGCGCCCGACGACTACCGCCGCAACCATCCTCGTTTCCAGCCCGATACCTTCCCCCAGAACCTGGACGTGCTCGCCAAGGTCGAGGCCTTCGCGGCCGAGCGAGGGTGCTCTCCCGCGCAGCTCGCGCTCGCGTGGGTGCTCTCGCGTGGCGAGCACGTGCTCACCATTCCCGGAACTCGTAGCATTGGGCGCTTGGACGAGAATGCGTCCGCGGTCGACGTGGTGCTCACCGAGGCCGAGCTCGCGGCACTCGACGAGCTGGCGCCCCCCAATGCCTTTGCCGGGACGCGCTACCCCGAGCAGGGCATGAAGATCGTCAATGGCTAGCTAACAGTCGTCGTAGACGTAGCTGCCGGCTGATGGCGTGACGAGGTCGAGGTCACGCAGGATGATCGACAGCTGCGAGAAACCATTGCAGCCTTTCTGGAAGTCCTGGGCGCGGTATTCGATGACGAAGACCGCGTCGCCATAGGCATCGACGAAGTCCTGGCATTCGTCGTAGCGATTGCACTCTTCGCTCACCGCGAAGTCGGTGCCCATGGCGGTGCGCTCTGCGAGGAGCTCGGCTGCGTTCTTCTGCGCAATGGCGAGGCCTGCCTCATGGGCTACGGACGAGAGTCGTGCCATGTAGGCGACGTTGTCGGCCTGGGTGAGCCCCCCTTGCGAACGGAGGTAGGAGTCGAGGTTGTCGATCTCCACCGCGTCGAAGCCGTCGGTCGCGCACTGGGCCACTTGCGGTCCGATCACGAGCGCGAGCGCCTCGGTCTTGCTCGTGTCGAGCAAGAGCTCGTTCCAGTCTTGGTCGATGATGGGGTCGCCCTGCCCATCGCGCAAGACGAGGTCGGGGTGATTGTCGAGCCACCACTGGGTCTCGTCGGGCTGAGCCTGGAAGCCGTTGACGTAACAGACGTTGTAGAGCCCTGGCTCGGGGGAGGCGGTGCGGTCGCGCACCACCATGGTCACGCCGGCCGGCGGCGCGTAGGCCCCGCCGAGCTGGTAGTCGAACTTGGCGTTGCCCGGCGGTAGGGTCACGGCGGCCCCGCCTCCCGTCCCAGTGGTCGTTCCGCCCGCGCCGCCCGAGGTGGTCGCTCCTCCCGTTCCCGATGCCGACGATGCGCCACCCGCCGCAGACGTCGAGCCGCCGGCGCCCGTGGTTTCGCTCGCGTCGTCCGAGCAGGCGACCAGCGCGACGGCTGCTGCTGCAAACACAGTCCAAGGCCTCATGCTCGTAAGGTAACCCAAAGGGGACCAGCGAAGGTTGTAAGCTTGCCGGGCCCGCCGCGTTGTTCCCCTTCGTGCCCACCACGCCTCTTCGTCCGCCAGCCCCGTTCGCGGCCCTCATGGTCTGCCTGGCCACGGTGTTGGTGCCGCGTTCGGCGGTCGCCTTCTGCGACGAGTGGTGCACGCCGACCCTCGTCGACGACAACTGCGGGCCCAGCCAAGACGCGCTCGTTCCTGGGCAGAGGGTGAAGCTGGCCATCGCATGCCAACGCGAGTGCAAGCGACCCAGCCTCCCCATCACGACCCGCGAGCCCCGCCCGGAGGACATCCCGAGAGAGCTCCGGCAGCTCGACTGCCGTCACCCTCGTCCGGTGACGATGCGCCGCACGGAGGTGACCTGTGACCAGGGAAAGGTCTACGAGCTGACCGCGCCTCCTCCGGGGCGTTACGCGGTCATGCAAGAGCTCTTGCTCGAGGTGACGGGACACGAGGTCTGCCCGCATGGACCCGCCGAGCCCAGTCCCGCCCCAAAGACTCGATTGTCGGGTTGGGAAGAGCAGCGCCGGCGCGGAGAGCGCCTCCTCGCAGAAGCCGAAGTCTCCGACTGGGACCGCGTGAAGAAGGACTGGAGTGCCGAGATCAGCAACGCCGGGGTCGTCATCCTGACTCAACAGGATGGCGAGCCGTCCGCCTTCGTCGGTGGCGAGCTCAGGGTGGGCTTCCGCCACACCGACCGCTTCGACCGAGGGTCGGGGAGCGGTGGCAAGGGGTTCTCCATCACCCCCTCCAAGAACATGCGGTGGTGCATGCCGGTGCTCATGTGCGGAATGCTGGGCATGATCTGGGCGCCGCCTTCTTCGTTCATGGGCAACGAGCTGGGTCTCGACCTGGTGGCCCGCCTCGGTCGGACCTACCAGGCGGGCGACGACGCGCTCGGTTGGTCGGTGGGGCTGCGTCCCTTCTTCCGTGTCGCCGCCGACGACCGCCTTCGCTCGCAGTCGCTGCTCGGGTCCGTTCTGCCCGAGCTCGGCGTCGAGTTCGCCTCCACCGAACCCTCGGCGCTCTACGCCAGATGGCACCTGTACCCCATCGAGGTCTTGGTCCATCCTTCGCTCGCGCTGAGCTGGGACGGACCCATCGCGGGCCTGGTCATCCCTCTCGACGGCAGCCCGGTGGCGCCGACCATGGGCACCGGCATCTCGATCACGGGCCTCATCGACCCCGACGACTGAGGGCGCAGACTTTTTTGCTCCCGAGCGATGATTTTCGGGGCGCGATGGAGTCTAAGACCTCGATGGCACGCGTCGAGTTCACACGACACCTCTACACCTACTTCCCCGCCCTCGAGGGCGAGACGGTCGAGGTCGACGCGGAGACCATCGCAGACGTGGTGCAGGAGATGGAGAAGCGCGCGCCGGGCTTCGCCTTCTACGTGTGTGACGAACGGGGGCGACTGCGTCCCCACGTCAACGTCTTCATCGGCGAGGAGCGCATCGCCGACCGTGTCGGGCTCACCGATCGCGTCGACGCCTCCTCGCGGATCTTCATCCTACAGGCGCTCAGCGGAGGCTGAATCGATGCAGAAGCAGATCTTGGTGGGAACCCGGAAGGGCACGTTCATCTTCGACCGCGAGCCGTCGGGCTGGACGCCCAGGCTCGCCGGTCACGCCGGCGTGGGGAGCAACTTCGTGGCCAGGAACCCGCACGACGGCAGCTTGTGGGCGCTGCTCGGCCACGGTCACTGGGGGGCAAAGGTCTCCCGCTCCGACGACGGGGGCAAGACCTGGCGCGATGCGGCCCAGGTGATGTACCCCGAGGGCGCACGCTACATCGACGGCTGGGTCCCCGGCGTTTCGGCCGGCGACGGAAAGACGCCGACCTACAAGGACGCCACCTTGCTCCAGCTCTGGTGCATCGCCTTCGGCGCCCCCGGCTCGATCTACATCGGCACCATCCCCGGGGGCCTCTTCGAGAGCCACGACGGTGGTGAGAGCTTCGCGCTCAACCGCCCCTTGTGGAACCACGACTCGCGCGGAGGCGACCTCTTCGCTGGTGAAGGCACCGGCAAGACCCACTGGTTCGGCACCCCGGCAGCCGGCTCGAGTGGTGAGTTCGCGCCCGGTCTGCACTCCATCGAGGTCGACCCCCGCGACCCCAACCATCTCTACGTCGCGGTCTCGACGGCCGGCGTTCTCGAATCGAAGGATGGCGGCAAGAGCTGGCACGGCGCGAATGCCGGCCTCATCAACGACCACCTCCCCAACCCGACCGCAGAGTGGGGGCACGACGCCCACTTCATCGCCCTCTGCCCCGCGCAGCCCGACCACGTCTGGCAGCAGAACCACACCGGCGTCTTCTACTCCAGCGATGCGGCGAAGAGCTGGACGCGCGTCAGCGACAAAGACCAAGGCGTGCACTTTGGCTTCCCGGTCGCGGTCGATCCCGAGCGCGGCGACACCGCCTGGGTGGTGCCCGGGCGCTCCGACGACCAGCGTATGGCCATCGACGGCGCCCTGTTCGTGGCCCGCACCGAGGACGGGGGAAAGTCGTGGACTCAGCTTCGCGAGGGACTGCCCCAGAGCAACGCCTGGGACGTCGTCTTGCGCCACGCCCTCGGCAACGCTGGCGACGCCCTCGCCTTCGGTAGCACCACCGGCAACCTCTACGTCAGCGAGGACCGCGGCGACCACTGGGCCTGTGTCGCCAACAACCTCCCCCCCATCTACTCCGTGCGCTTCGGTTGAAACGCTCAGGGCTCCTACTCGAAGCAATAGAAGTGCAGCGTGCGGTTGCACGTCTGCTGGTAGATGAAGGTCCAGTCCAGATCACTCGCGCTGTTGAGCCCCACATGGGCTGGTTGGCTAGTGGTCGACGTGAAGTCTCCGCATGGCGAATAGGGGGCCGCCATGCCAGCCGTGGTCGAGTGGGTCCAGACTTCGGTCGTGGTTGGAGAGGCCGAGGTGAGGTGCTGGTTGACGTTGATGGGCGCGGCGAGACTCCCGTCGGTGAGGTCGGCCCAGTCGTTGGCGATGAGCGTTCCGTCGAGCCGGTAGTAGGGAATGGCGTGGTGCGTGAGCCGGTCGGCGACGTTCGAGCCCGCGAGCGAGAGCCAGGCGGTGAAGGTGCCCGCGATGCCGTGATCGTCGGCCGCCTTCTGGCAGATCGCATCCGCCGCCGCGATGCCGCCGAAGTCGGCGGGAAAGACCTCCTCCGTGAAGAAGGCCTTGGCGCCGGGCTGACAGATCCCGGCCACACACGCCTCGAGTGCGCCGCAGTCGCGCACGTTCATACAGGTGGTGGCCATGCCGCCCTCTCCACCGCCGCCCCCCGTTCCGGTCGCGCCACCGGCTCCGCCGGAGCCGCCCGTGCCAGCTGCGGCGCCCCCCGCGCCGCCGCCGCCGGGGCCTGCGCCCCCGCTGCCGACTTGGCTGCTGCCGGTTCCACTCGGGCCGCTGGCGCCGGACCCCGAGTCGTCGCACGAGAATCCTTCCGGCACGCACCGGGCCGTTGTCCCGCACATCAGGCACGACTCCCCCGTTGCGCAGTCGTTTGTGGTCTCACAGCTGACGGGGGCCTCGTTCGTCGAGCAGGCCGCAGCGGTTGCGACGACCCAGCCCACGATGGTGAAGGCCAAGGCCTTCGAGGCATGCTTGCGGTGATGGTTGCGGTGGCGTGGCTCCAAATTCTCCATGTGAACATCGGTAGTTGGGCCGCGTAGGACCTCCGTCATAGGAGCGTCATAGGGGGCTCTCCAGACCGGGGTTTGGGGGCTGCCAACCTCACGTTCAAAGCCCTGTAAAAGCGGGGCTTTTCTTGGTGTAGGGTCGGCTCGTGAGAGTAAACGTCGAGCTCTTCGGAGGGCTGACGATCACGGGGGACGAGGGGCCCATCGACGTGGGCTACGCGCGTGGCCGCCTGCTGTTCGCTTGGTTGTTGCTGCACGCCGGCAAGCGCCAGCGCCGGGAGGAGCTGGCCGAGGCCTTGTGGCCCGAGGAGCCCGAGGGAAGCGCCCGTCGAAGGTTGCGCGAAGTCCTCTTCCGGCTGCGCAAGGCGCTTTGGGACGGCCTGCGGCCCGAGCCATGGGTAAGGAGCGAACGCGCCCACCTCACGCTCGTCCCAGGGACCGAGCTCTCGTGCGACGTGCTGCGGTTCGATGCCCTCGTCGACGAGGCGAGCACGCACCAGCACCGGGCCATCGAACACTGTCGAGCGTGTCTGCACCGCCTCCGCGAGGCGACCCTCTTGCATCAGGGCGAGCTGCTCGCTGGGGTGGAGGTCCCGAAGGGCCCGGCCCGAGAGCTCGTGGAAACGCACCGCAGGGCCCGGCGGGATACCGCGTGCTGGGCCCTCGGGGTGTTGGGGAGGTCGGCGCTCCTCGACGGCGATACGGTTGCTGCGCGCGCCATCGCCGAGCAGATCACCGACCGCGTGGCGGACGACGAAGCGGCGCTGAGGCTTCGCATGCGGGCCCTGGTCGCAGAGGGGCGTCGTGCTGAGGCGGTTCGGGCCTACGAGGACTTTGCAGAGCGACTCCAGGCCCTGGGGCGTCCCCCTCCCGACGATGACTCCGAAGAACTCTACCAGTCGCTGGTGCACAACGACTACCTCACCCCCGAGGCGAGACGCGACGCCGTTCATGTCCCGGCCCCGGTCAATGGGCTCGTCGGTCGGGATGATGAGCTGCGCTGGGTGCTCGACCGACTCGGTCGTCCAGGCGTGCGTCTCGTCACGCTGGCGGGGATGGGCGGGGTGGGAAAGACCCACCTCGCGCTGGAGGTCGCTCGGCAGGCTGCCGCCGGGTTCCGCGACGGGGTGTGGTTCGTGAGCGCCATCGATTGCGCGACCCGGCACGACCTGGTCCTCGCAACGGGGGCGGTCCTCGGCGTGCCGCTGCGCGGTGCGGCACCGCTGGCCGAGGTACTGGCGTGGGTGGCGGAGAAAGAGGCTCTGTGGGTGCTCGACAACCTCGAGCAGGTAGAGGACGCAGCAGCTTTGATCGACGAGATCCTCCGGCAGGCGCCGGGTCTCCGAATCCTCGCGACGAGCAGGCGTCGACTCGCCATCAGGGCCGAGCATCTTCGCCATCTACGTGGTCTCGATGCCGACCACGCACAGGCGCTTTGGTGCGCTCGGGCTCGCCAGCTCGACCCGGACCTCGAGATCGACCACGAGCATGTCGCGACCATCTGCGGAGTGCTCGGGGGGCTGCCTCTCGCCATCGAGTTCGCGGCCGCCCGCAGTCTGGACATGACCTGTGCGGAAATCGCGGCGTCGATGCGTGACGGCCTCGAACTCCAGAGCGCATGGTCCGATGTGCCGCTGCGCCAGGCGAGCCTGAGGCGAATGCTGCAAGAAGCGGTGGCCAGCCTCACGGTCGAACAGCGGTCCGCTCTGGGGGCCATCACCGTCTTCCGCGGCTGGTTTCAGCCTCGGGCGGCCGAGCACGTCTGCGGGGTCGGGCGCGAGGTGCTCGACGCCCTCTGCGATCGCGCATGGCTCATGCCTTCCGACGGAGATCGGTATGCCATGCATCCCCTCGTGGCCGCCTATGCCCGTGAGGCCTTTCCCTTCGGTCGAGACCTCGAAGCGGCGCACCGGCGGTGGTTCCTCGTGGGCGAGCGCTGCACAGTCGCTGAGGCCCACCTCGAGCGGGACGACGTCGAGCGAGCTTGGCGCTCCAGTGTCGAGGCCGCCGACACCGAGCTCATTGCCGACCGCAGCTATGCGCTCCAGCTGCAGTGGCGAGGCTTCGGATGGCATCGCCACGCTGCGCGTTGGTTCGCCTTCGCCGCCGATCGGCTGCACGCGCAGGACTCCAGCACACCGGCAGCCCGACGCGCGATGGCATGCGCGGGGTTGATGGCCTTGCGCATCGGTGCGGCCGACGAGGCGCGAACGCGGTTGATGCGGGCGCGGGAGCTCGCGACCGATGCGGCCGACGACCGTGACATCATTCGCTCGAGCGACTGGTTGTCGTGCGTGCTGCGCAATGTGGGGCACCCTGAGAGCGCGCTGGGTCCGGCGGCGGAGGCGCTCAACCTCGCGGAGCGGATCGGTGACCCGTCCGTAGCGCAGCTCCGCTACAACCACGCCATTGCCCTCTACGAGAGTGGCGATCTTCGTGAAGCACGAGCCGAGCTGGTCGTGGCCGTCGATGGGCTCATCGACGCGGGCGATGTCGTGGTGGGCGCGGTCGCGCGCTCGGTGTTGGGCCTCGTGGCCGTGCTCCTCGGCGACTTCGACGAAGGCCTCGATGGCATTGCGCATGCGGCGCGCGATCTACGCGCCACGGGAGGCGCCGACCTCGCCAATCTCCTCAACGCCTGGGCCTGTGCAAGCCTCATTGCCGGCCGCCCCCGCGATGCCATCCTCCGCGCTCGAGCCGGACTCGCCCGTTACCGTGAGACGGGGTTCTTGCTCGGTATCGCCAGCGTGAGCACCTGGCTCGCGATGGCGCTCATCACGACGGGGCCCGCCGCCGAAGCCGAGGTCGCTGTGCGGCATGCGGTTGCGGCTTGTCGCCACGCAGACTCTCGGCGCTCCAAGCTCGAAGCCGCGAGCCTTCTCGCCATGTGGCTCGCCGAGCGCGAGCCGTCCCGGTCGGCCGACCTGCTCGCCACCGTCGAAGCCCACGACGAGCCCATCGCCGAGCTCCGCGCACTCATCGCCCCCCTCCGCAGGAGTCTTCAAGGAGGCGTAGCGCTTCCCTTCGAGGCGCTCGAGCGTCAGCTCGTCGCTCATGCCTGATGCTCAACCGCCGGGCGCGGGGCAATGCTCGAAGTCTGACCTGCGGGCAGTGAGGGTGGCCCCTTGGGTCAGGTAGAAAGGCGCATCGGGGATCCGGATCGGGGCCCACCCTTCCTCGACCTCGCCACCAATGACGTGAAGGGTTGCCTTGGGGTCGAGCGTGCCGACGCGCCAGTTCCTTCCGGCCATGAAGACGTGGAGCGCCACGTGGGCTTTGCACGCGTGCTCGGATAGGGGGCGTCCGGGGCGGAGCCGCCCGCTTCCGGTGCCATAGCCCATCCCTCCCGGGGCGCTCGAGCTGAGGCGCGCGGCGGGGACCCACCCCCGCACGTCGTACTCGGAACGACGAATGAACACCTCGCGGCGGTCGCCCTCAACGGGGCCGGCTTTCACCAGCGCCACGTGGTCGGTGTCGACCTCGAGCGCGACCTCGGTCGCTTTGGCCGACGCGTACAGCGGTACGGCCTCCGGCCCGTCGTCGAACGACATGTCTTCGGTGAACGACGAGGGTACCGGAGGGGCCGGCCTCTTGGTCCAGGTGAGCGTCAACGTGCGACATGGAGTGGCGCTCGTGACGACCTTGCTGTGGAAAGTCCGTTCGAGCTCGAACGCGATCGCCACCTCACGACCCACGGTGCCGCCCCACGAGAGGCTCGCGCCCGGGTGCACGGTCACCACCGGGGGGAACGCCGTCGGCTCGTCGCGGAAGAGATGGACCGTGGTCGCATCTGCGTCACTCTCGATACGAACCGCCCGCGCGTGGAAGTCCGCCGCGACTCGCTTTGCGCGGCCATCCTGGAGCTGAACCTCGTAGTCGCCCTCGATGCCCGGCATGAACATGCCCCAAGCCTTGGCATCCGGCGCCTCCGACAACACCAAGGCCACACGGCTCCCCAAGGCCGCGCCTGCGACCCGGCACGCCTTCGGAGGCGGCGGGGCTTCCGCGACGGCGGAGGGCGCAGGCGTCGGCTGCACCGGCTCCGGCGTGACGATGACCTCCGTCGGCTGCGGCGGCGTCGCGGTCCCACACCCGCTCATGGCCACCAAGATCCACCCTGCGCTCCAAGGCTTGTTCATGTCTATTTCTCTCATCGTGACAGGTCACGTGGCGCCAAGCCTCGGACAACGCGCTTGGAACCGGTCGTCGATACCACAGGGGAGACGCCTACTCACTCCCTCGAGCGCCGCATCGCGGGTGGCTCACCAACGTCGACCGAGACTGGGGTAGCCGACCGGAAGCAAGTCATCGACGTTGGCCTCACATTCTGGTGGCTTCCCGGGAGAACAGTGCGTCGGGCCTACCCGGCGACGGATGAAGATCGCCATGCACCCCGTCCGGCCCAAAGACCCTTGTGTCGCCCCTCGAGGTGACAAGCAAGGCCCACCTTGGTGGGGGGTGCCTGGCTGATTGGGCTCGGCCACTTGTCGTCCACCGGGGCGTGTCGTCACGGGGGGGCCGTGGTCAGCGTTCGGCGACGTTTCGCGGCCACTCGCTCGAACGCCGTCCGAGAAACTACGCAACACTCGCAGCCCTCGGGTCGAGCTACGTTCAGAATGACTCGACCACGAAAGGGCAGGACGACAGCGCTCGACGAGCTGGAGTTGCTCGCGGCCGCCGCGCCCAACGATCCTGACGCTCTCAGCCAACTCCTTCATCGAACGACACAGCTTCGGCTGACCTTGGCCCGTGCCGCCCTCCACGCTGTCCGCTTGGACCCCATGGTCAGCTCGGAGGACATCGCCCAGGAGGTCGCGCTCGAAGTCGTGACGAGCATCCACCTCTTCGACCGCACACGAGGTCGGTTCGGTGGTTGGCTCACCGGCATCACTCGCCACGTGGCCTACCGCCGCTCGAGACCCCTTCCCCGAGACGTTAGCAGAAGATACTCGATAGCTCCGCAGCCGTACGCTGTGGCTCTTCAGCAGACCTTGTCGTCTACACACTTGTCTCCCCTCGACAGTCGCCTCATCCACCTTCTCGCGCTCGGCGGCACCGTCCGAGACGTCGCGCAATTCTGCGGCATCAGTCGGGCCGCCGCAGCAAAGCGCATTCAGCGCTTGCGAGGTCGCCTCGAGTCAAACCTGGTTTGACCGAACCCCAAGCCCCACGAGAGCGGCGAACTGGCGCTCCTGAAAGGAGCACCAAGGGCGCCCACGCGCCTCTACGTCTGCCTAGGTAGGTTGATGTCCTACCAAAAATGTCCTCAAGACGACGATGCGGCGCAAGTACTAGCCAGAAACCGGGACCTCTCGCTGCAAGTGCGAGGCCCCCGCGCAATCGATACCCAAAGGTCATGTGGTCGTCCTCCTCTTGACGACCACCAAGCCTTCGCGACCTCGGTCGCATCACCTACCGCGCTCCGCTGAGAAAGCGCTGAGCGTCGAGCATGAAATGAAGCACGACTCGTCCGGGCCAGGGAATCAACGATGGAAGATCTCACTACTCGTTGGGGCAGCAGCCCTTGCGGGCTGGGGCGGATGTAGCCAGTCTGCCGCGGACCGCCCAGACCTAGAACCCGCGTCCATGCAGGGCGTGCATCGATCCATCGCGGCAATACTGAGGACGCCCTGGCACCGGGAGGTCAGCGCGAACTTCGCCGTGCAGTTCACCGACGAACGCTGGCAGCTGGCCAAGCATTCACCCACGATGATGGGTGCCGACCGTTGGCGGGCCACGGCACCGGGTACGGCGGATGGGTCTTATCGGGTTACAGGCGTGCATGAAGCGGCGGCCGACGAGTGGGTCACGATAACCCCCCAAGGACGCCGAACGGAGAGCCGAGGCCATGCCACGGGCAACGTGGTCCTGTACGCTGATGCAGCCGGGCAAGGCGGCGCTCCACAGGACGTCGCCGTCGCGCTACTACCGCATAAGCTAGAGGAGTTCGTTGTCGCCCACGAGCTTCCCCCTGACGGGACCGTCGAGCTGCGGTACAGCGTCTCGTATGGGTCGGGCATCCAGGGCGCGACTGTCCGACCAGGGAAGCAAGGCACAGTCGACTTCGTTGACGGCCTCGGCCGTGGGTTCGCACGGTTGCCCGCGGCCTGGGCCGTTGATGGCACCGGAGTACGGCGAGCTCTAGAGCTGAAGGTGTTGGACTCGGCTGAGTCCGGTGAAGGAGGAGCCAAGGAGGCACGTCAGCTTGCGGTCGTTCTAACGCTCGAAACCGCGGGGCTCGTGCCCCCGGTCGTCATCGATCCCGCTTGGACGTTCGGTCCTGGCTTTCCCCAAGAGACCATCACGGCGTTCACTAGCTTCGATTGCGAAGAGTGTTCTGACGTATTCGGGGATGTAGCTGTCGTTGGCGGGTCGGGCTCTGCAACTGTTGGCACGTTGGATGCGAGCAACATCTGGGGCGACCTGTCCGCGGCGAGCATCAACGTTGGAGCGAACGGATGGCTGAGGGCCGATGCCTACGCGTTGCCCGGTGGTTACAGTCTGGCTCCTGGTGGGCTGATTAACCAGCCGTACACGGCCTGGTTTCCAGTGACACACGCAGTGCCTACGATTCCTTCTTTCGTTGCGGGAGATGAGGGTGCGGAGCCCGGTGAGCTCGAGCCCGGAAGCTACGGCGATGTCCTGGTGCATGAGGATGATGCGCGGTTTCTCAATGGCGTATACAACCTGAGGTCGCTCGAGCTCGCCGAGGGTGCTGTGCTCAGTTGTGATGATTACTGTGAGGTGAGGGTCGAAGAGTCGGTTCTCATTCGTGAGGGTGCCACGCTGACCGGAGCCTTCGTCATCTATGTGGCGGGTGCAGATCAGGGGTCGCAGCTCGCATTCGAGTCGCTTGCCGCGAGCAAAGTAGAGGGTGGTCTGGTTGCTGCCCCGAACGGAACCATCAAGCTCGGCGCCGAGCGGAACCATGAGGGGCGATTTGTAGCAGATGTCGTGGTCGTTGGAAGCGATGCGGTGGTCAACGGGGTCATGGCTGCAGCCATCGACTACGACTGTGCGTCCTTCTGTGCCCAGCAGGATGCGAAGGGTTGTAATGCATGGTCTGGCTATGCCGCCTGCGTAGCGGCGTGTGATTCTGCCATGGTTGAGCCCGACTGTGTTGCCTTCAAACGGGGTCTCGTCGATTGTTGGAACCGGTCCACGGGTGCTGCATACTGCGACAATGGCGACCTGCCCGCGAAGGTGCATTGTGAGGACGAACAGGCGAACTACGACACCTGCGTATCCGTTTGTGCGGAGAAGGACGATGGGAACGAGTGCACGCGAGACATGTGCAGTTGTCTTCCCGGCGATTGTAAGCCGGGTACGGCGATAGCGCATTCTTTCGTGGCGGATGGTAGCGACTGCGGATGGGGGGCGGGGGGCGACAGTTCCTGTGGCGGTGTGTTTGCATGCTTCGAGGGTCAGTGCGCGGTGGTTGTGCCGCCGGTGGACCCTGATGATAGCAATCCGTGTACCGTTGACAGCTGTGACGATGGAGCGGCTGTCAATGTTCCGGCTGCGCTAGGGACGTCCTGTGAAACGGATGATGACGCCTGCAACGGGGCCTCTCGTTGCGATGGCACCGCGACGTGCGTGCCTGGGAGCGCGCTCACGCCGGCTGAGCTGGATGATGGCAACCCCTGCACCGCAGATTCATGCAGCGCGACGACGGGTCAGGTCGAGCACGCTGCCGTTGCGGATGGCATTGCCTGTGGAGATGGTGACGCCTGCAACGGGGCGGAGACGTGCCAGTCGGGGGTCTGCACCGCGGGCTCGCCCGTGGTGCTCGAAGACGGAGACCCCCTCACCGTCGACGTGTGTCATGACGTGGGCGGGGTCGCGACCATCATTCACGCCACGCCCCCGACCACCGAGGAGCTACGTGACACCATCGCGCCGGGCGCGACCATGCACGCGCTCGCCCGATACATCGTCGACGAGGGGTTGCAGGTCCCCGCGGGCGAGACGAAGGCTGCGCTGCTGGCGAGACTCGACGCCGAGCCGCATCGCGTGGCCATCATCACGGGCCGGGTCGTCGACGCCACGGGCGCTCCTGCGGCCAATGTGAGCGTTCACGCCAAGACCTACGAGGATGCCTCCAGAGAGTACGGCGTGACCCGTACGCAGGCCTCGGGTCGGTTCGAGCTCGTGGTTCTCGGCCAGGAGAAGCCGATGCTCATCGAGATGAGCAAACCGGGCCATCTGCAAGTCCACCGCAAGGTGCTGGCTTTGCCCGACGCAACTGCGGCATTGGACAACGATGTGGTGCTCACCGAGAAGGGCGCGTTGATGACGCGTCCGGCCGAGCTGCCTCCACTCGAGCCCTCGTTGCCCTATGTGGTGCTCGGGCCACAGAGTCCCCTCCAGGTGCTCGAGGGCGAGCTCGAGGACGACGTGGTGGGTTCCGCCCCGCCTGGAGCAACGCGTGCGCGGCGCCCCATCCTCATCTTCAAGCCCGGGACACAGGCGGAGGTCGTGACCTACCCCTCCGGTGGTAGTCTGGAGCAGCGCGTAGCGACCACCACCCTCAAGCTCCGCCAGCGCGAGTTCACGACGGGGAGTGATGGCCCGCTGGCCATGCCGGCTCCCCTCCCGCCAACGAGCGCGTACACCTATGCACTCGAGTTCACGGCCGACGAGGTCGAGGCCGCGGGCGCAGATACGGTGGAGTTCACCAACCAGCCCGTCATCATGTACGTCGACGACTTCTGGGGCTTCGACGCGGGGTCGATCGTGCCGCTCGGGTACTACAACCGTCACCTCGGGCGTTGGGAAGCCGAAGGCGACGGGGTCAGCCTCCTTCTGCTTCCGGAGACGGGAGGTCTCGCCAGACTCTCGCATGACGGCTCGACGGAGATGGAGCCCGCGGAATATGCGTCCCTCGGCATCGACGAGGAAGAGCGTAGTCTGCTGGGGACCCTCTACCAGCCTGGCAAGGTGGTTTGGCGCATTCCCGTCGACCACTTTTCACCCCTCGATCCGAACGGCTTTCCGGAGCGGGGCAACGACCAGTGCGTCCCCGACGATGGTGATTGCAGCCTGCCGGACCCCGTGGCCGACAACGGTGAGGACGACCCGAACTGCACCGCCGGCTCGGTCATCGAGTGCCAGAATCGAACCCTACGGCAAACGGTGGGGGTGGTTGGAACCCCCTACACCCTCAACTACCGTAGCGACCGTACCCCAGCCTTCAAGCGACCCTACCGCATCAAGGCTTATCTCTCGGGCAACACCCCCCCTACCGCGATCGCCATGCGGGCACAGCTCTTCGTTGCCGGCGCGATGCTCGACGAGCACGTGGTCCCATGTGCGTCCGGCAACTGCCCGGCGAACGAGACCTACACCTTCGAGTGGGATGGAAAGACCGAGGTGGGAGCCACCGTAGGCGCCCCCGTTCGTGCGACGGTGAAGGTGAGCTATCGCTACGCGCCTCCAGCTCCGATCCTACCGGGAGTGATCGTTGCCGGTGGCTCTGTGGGAGGCGGCACGGGTAGTGGTTCTGGAGGAGGCGCCGTCGGCTCGTCGTTCGCGAGCTGGCCTGTGCGCGACGACGTCGAGATCAGCTACGTCGACCTCAACCAGGGAGCGACGGAACCCCCACGCGAGTTCTGGGTCAGTCGCTCCTATCGACTGACCATCGGAACCCTCGACGCACGCGTCGGTGGCCTGGGCGGTTGGTCGCTGTCGCCGCACCACAGCTACATTCCTGGGGCCAGAGCGCTCTATCGAGGGGATGGAACCCTGAGGTTTGCCGACACCGCAGAGCCCGTGTCGGAGGTCTTTGCGCCAGACGACGCGCTCTCCTTCGACCCGCAAGGACTGGCTTTGAGCCGCGACGGTCGCTGGCTCTACATCGCCGACAGAAAGCACTGCGTGCGTCGAATGAGTA
>JAUHZF010000196.1 GCA_030426145.1 Polyangia bacterium | reverse complement strand
CCACGAGCACCGGCCCTACACCGCCGGCGACGACCTGCGCCGCATCGACTGGTCGGCCTACGCGCGCAGCGGCGAGCCTGTGGTGAAGGTGTTTCGCGCCGAAGAAGACGTGGTGGCGCGGCTGCTGTGCGACACTTCCGCCTCCCTCGACTACGGCGAGCCGCCCAAGATCGAGGTCGCGCGTAAGCTCGCCGCCGCCGTCGGCTACATGACGCTCGCCGACAGCGAGCGAGCCCAGGTCATCGAGACCGCGAGCGGCGCGCTCCGCGAACACACCACCGCGCGCGGTCGCGGCGGACTTCCGGGCCTCTTGCGGGCCCTCGACGGCATCGATCCCCGCGGCCACACCGATCTGTCGACATCCATCGACAACCTCGTACGACGCCGCAGCGTTCGACCAGGCATGCTCGTGGTTCTGAGCGATTTCTTCGATCCGGGTCCGGTGCTCTCGGCGCTCACCCGAGCCGTCTCCCGCGGGCACGACGTGTTTCTGGTGCAAGTGGTCGCGCCAGAGGAGGAAGACCCCGACTTCGAGGGCGACTGGACCTTCGAGGATGCAGAGACGGGTGAGCTGCTCGACCTCACCCTCGACGCGGCCGCCATCGAGGCCTACCTCGCCCGCTTCGCCGGCCTCTGCGAGCAGCTCCGCGGCTGGTCGCGTAAGCACGGGGCAACCTACGTCCGGGTGCGGACGGACGAAGGGCTCGAGGCTCCGGTGCGGCGCCTCGTGGGGAGGCAGGTCGACTGATGGAGCTTCTCGCACCAGCCATGCTCGGGCTGTTGGGGCTGCTCGTTCCCCTCGTCGGCTTCTACATCCTCAAGGTTCGTCGGCAGCGGCGCCGTGTGAGCTCGACGTGGCTGTGGCAACAGGCCCGCCGCGACTTGATGGCGCGCTCGCCGTTCAAGCGCTTGGTGGTGCAGATCCCGCTCATCCTTCAGGCGCTGATCCTGATCCTCCTCGCCATCGCCGCGGCGCGTCCCGCCACCCGCGGCAAGGCGGTCGATGGAGATCACGTCGCCATCGTGGTCGACACCAGCGCCTCCATGTCGGCCGTCGACCCGGAGGCCCAGGTCGCGCGCATCGAGCTGGCCAAGCGGGCCGCCCACGCCATCGTCGACAGCCTCGCCCCGGGAAGTGACGCCCTCATCCTCGACGCGGGCCGCGACACCCGCATCGCGCTTCCCCCAGACCGCGACACCCGTCGCATGCACAACGCCATCGACAAGATGACCGCGCGCGAGGTGGAGGGTGACCTCGCGGCCGCGGTGGCGCTCGCCGTAGGACGTATCGGACAGCAAGGTGGCAAGGGTCGGGTGCTCGTCGTCACCGACGGCAACCTCGCGCGAGAGACCAAGCTGCAGAGTCCGGCGGTTCCGATCGAGGTCATCCAAGTCGGCGCCCCCATCGACAACCTGGGCATCGTCCGGGTCGACGTGCGTGCCGGTCGCGACCCCGTGCTCGACAAGGAACAGGTGCAGGCCTTCCTGTCGGTGGCCAACTTCGGCGATGCCCCACGCGAGGTCTTCGTGACCATGCGCCAGCAGAACGCCTCCGACACCTTGGCTTCACGCAAGGTGGTGGTGGAGCCGAAACAAAAGCTGCCGGTCGTGCTCTCCTTCTACCCGGCCGAGGGCGACTACGGCACCGGGCTCATCTTCGAGATCTCTCCCCACGACGCCATGGCCGTCGACGACCGCGCTTTCGGCCGTGTGCCCGCGAGCTATCGGCTTCCGGTCTACTTCGCGTCCGAGGGCAGCGAGGCATCGCCCTGGTTGCTTCGGGCCCTCATCACCGACGAGAACGCCGAGGTTCGTAGCGGCACCCTGAGCGAGCTGCTCGCGCGCCCGAACGTGCCGCACGACGCCTTCGTGGTGGTGGAAGGCGCATGTCCCACCACCGCGCCGGGGGCCGACCTCCTCGTCGTCAATCCTCCCGGGGGCGACTGCTTCGGGGCCCTCGTCGGGACCAAGGTCGACAAGCCGGTCATCACCTCCTGGGAGACGAGCGACGTGCGGCTCCGCTTCCTCACCCTCGAGGGCGTGTTCCTCGGCCACGCCCGACTCGTGGAACCCGTGAGCCAGCGTCAAGCGCTCATCCGCACCGACCAAGGTGTGATCGCCGCCGACATCTCCACCTCGGCCCGCAGCGGGACCCTGCTCGCTTTCGACGTGGGCGAGAGCAACTGGCCGCTCAAGGCGTCCTTCGTGCTCTTCGTACGCAACCTGATGGAGCAGGCACGGCGTCACCGGTCCGCAGGATTCACCGGCCCCGCGGCAGCGGGAGCCCCATTGCGTGTGAGTGTGCCCAACGGCGTGACCACCGTCGACGTGCTCGCGCCGGGCGCCCCCGAAGCTGTGAGCCAGGTGGCGCGTGATGGACTCGTGGTCATCCCCGAGGTCGAGCAGGCAGGGCTCTACCGTGTGAGCTGGGAGGAGCCACGCGGCGCCACCATCTGGCTACCGGTCAACCTGGCCAGTGACGACGAGAGCGATCTGTCCCGTCGCCTGGAGCAAGGCGCCGAGGCCGAGGTCACCGTGCGTCCGGCCGCGGAGGCCGTCGCCGCCCATCGCGACTGGGGCTGGATCCTGGCCCTGGTAGCCCTCGCGTTCATCACCTTCGACGTGTGGTACTTCACGCGTCCCACCAAGGTCAGGCGCATGCCGCCGCGCCGCAAGGCGAAGGAGGCTGCGGCATGACCTGGCAGCAGGCGCAGCTCTGGTGGCCCTACGCCGCCATCGCCCTCGGTGCGGTCAGCCTCGTGGTGGGCTTCGCGCTCGCATGGCGGCGTGGTGTGGCCCGACGGCCAGCGTTGCTGCTCGGCATGCTGTTGGCCGCCGTCCCTACGCTCTACGTCAGCCTCGTCTGGCTGCGGGTCATGCCGGAGTCGTATCTACGCTTCGCGCGACCTTTCCTCACGCTGCTCGCCTTCCCCGTGATGGCCTTCGCGGCGGCACGCCTGTGCCACTTCACGCGCCGCACTGGGCGCTGGCGAAATCTGCTGGGTGATCTCTTCTTGTCGGCGGCCGTCATCGCCTGTGCCATCGCCGCCGCTGGGCCCGAGTTCGGGCGCCCCCTCGACCGCCTCACCGTCATCGTGGTCGTCGACCGAAGCCGCTCGATCGACCTCGTTCCGGCCGCGCAGACGCGCGTCGAACGCGAGCTGTCCGCCGCGAGCCAAGGCATGCGTGAAGACGACCGCATCGGCACCGTGGTCTTCGGCGCCAACGCGGCGGTGGAAGACCCGCTCCGCACCACCACCGACATGCCGACGCCGCAGCAGGTCGACATCGCGCGGGACGGTACCGACATCGCGGGTGGCCTCAAGCGTGCCCTGGCCGAGATGCCCGCCGACTCGGCAGGGCGCATCGTGCTCTTGAGCGACGGCGTGCCCACCCGCGGCGACGCGATGGCCGCAGCCGCGGCTGCGGTCGCAAGCGACATTCCCATCGACGTGCTGCCTCTCGAGCAGCGCCCCATGGCCGATGTGCGGGTGGTGAGTGCGCGCATCACGCCCTTCGCCAACGAGGGCGAGACCCTGGGGATGCGGGTGGTGATCGCCTCTCCCCAGGACGCCGAGGTCGAGCTTCGCATCAAGCGCGACGGCCAGCTCATTCGCCGCATCCCGGCCAAGGTGGCCGCGGGTGAAGACGTGCTCCGCTTCAAGGAGCCGGCGCCCACCGCCGGCCTTCACCGTTACGACATCGAGGTCACGGCCAAGGACGAGCGGCTCGACGAGAGCGCCGAAGACAACCGCGCCAGCGCCTTCGTGAAGGTACGCGGTCCAGCACGCGCGCTCGTGCTCGACGGCGACCTCGGCGCAACCGCCTTCATGGGCAACGCCTTGAAGGAGGCCGGTTTCCGCGTGGACGAAGGCGGCGTGAGTTCCTTCCCTGCCGACATCGGCCAGATGGCCGCTTACGACATCATCCTCTTCGGCGACATCGCGGCCAAGGACCTGAGCCCGGCCCAGCACGAAGCCTTGGCCGCCTACGTGAGAGACCTCGGGGGCGGGGTCATTCTCACCGGAGGCGACCGCAGCTTCGGCCCTGGCGGCTGGGGCAAGACGCCCATCGAGGAGATCAGCCCCGTCGCCTTCGACCTGAAGCAGGAGCGCCGCCGCGCTTCCCTGGCCGAAGTGATCGCGATCGACATCTCGGGCTCGATGGGCATGCGGGTCGGCGGAAAGACCAAGCTCGAGCTCGCCAACGAAGCCGCGGCACGCTCGGCCAAGCTGCTGGGCCAAGGCGACCGGCTCGGCGTCGTGCACGTCGACACGCGCCCCAACTGGGCGGTGCCCCTCGGTCCCGTCACCAACAAGGAGAAGATCGAGAAGGCCATTCGCAGCGTCGGCCCCGGCGGTGGCGGCATCCTCGTCGATGTCGCCCTCGACGAAGCCTACAAGTCGCTGCGCAAAGAGGCGGTGAACCTCAAGCACGTCCTCCTCTTCGCCGACGGAAGTGACGCCGAGAACATCACCCCCGCGGTGCAGACTTGGGTCACCACCGCCTATGCGTCGGGGATCACCACCAGCTGCGTCTCGCTCGGGCGCGGTCACCACAGCGGCCTGCTCGAAGACCTGTCGAAGCGGGGCGGCGGCCGCTTCTACATCGTGGAAGACGCCCAGCGCCTGCCCGCCGTCTTCGCGCAGGAGACGATCCTCGCTTCCCGGTCAGCCCTCAACGAGCAGCCCTTCCGACCGTCGCTGGCCGCGAGCCACGAGATCATCGCAAACGTCGACATCGGAGCCGCGCCCGAGCTCACGGGCTACGTGGTCACCATCGGCAAGCCACGCGCCGACATCCCTCTCTCCGGCCCCGACGACGACCCCTTGCTCGCGGTCTGGACCGCTGGGCTCGGCCGCACCGCCGCCTTCACCAGCGACCTCAAGGACCGATGGGGCGCCAAATGGACCACGTGGGAGGGCGCCGCGCGCATGCTGGTTCAGACCGCACGCCACGTGGCCCGTCGCCAAGACGACAACCGCGTGCGGCTCCAGGCCGATACGTCCGGCGGTCAGATGCACCTCCGGGCCACGGTGCTCGACGCCGACGGACGCCTTTCGTCGTTCCGGCGGCTCAAGGTCGCCGTCCGGGGCCCCGATGGATTCAAACGCGACGTCGATCTCGAGGCCGCCGGAGCCGGCACCTACGTGGCCGCGGTCCCGTTGCAGCAACCTGGCGCGTACATCGCGGTCGCACAAGACGACGACACGGGCGCGCCGCTCGCCACCACCGGCGCCGCGCTCACCGCGGGCGAAGAGATGCGCCCCACCGGCAGTGACCTCGCACTCTTGACCCGGCTCGCCGAGATCAGCGGCGGCAAACGACGGGACACCATGGCGGGGATTTTCGAAGAGCGTGCCGATCTGCGCTTCGCGTACCGCGACGTCACCCTGCCCCTGCTCTTGGTCGCCGCTTTCGCGATGCTGCTCGCCGTGGCCGCCCGCCGACTCTCGATGCCAGAGGGGCTCGCCGGAGCCTTCAGCCGTCGCCGCAAGGCGAACAAACCCACGCCGGAGGCGGTGCCGGCCGGGGCCGACGCACAGGCCACCCTCGACTCCCTCCTGAGCCGTAAGAAGGGCGAGCCGGCAAAAGAGACACCGACGCAGGAGGCTGTACCTGCAGCGCCATCGGTCGCGGGTGCTCCCCTCCCCCCGGAGGCCACGCCTGCGACGCCTACGACACCGGCAACCCCAGCGCCTCCGGTGCCGCCGGCCGGTCCGGCTGGCGCCCCTCAGGTCAGCAGCGCGGAGCGGTTGGCCGCACGCCGACGCAATCCCGGCACGCCTGCCCAGCCTGCCCCCCCACAGCGGTCCGATGCTCCGCCGCCAGCCACGCCTCCGCCACAGCAGTGGGGCGCACCACCCAGCCCGGTTGCGCCGGCCCCGCCACCGGCCAAGACCCCACCCCCAGCCGGGTCGCCCCCGGCCGCCGCGCCAGCGGAACGCCCGCTCACCGCGGCGGAGATCCTCCTTCAGCGCAAGCGGGGCAAGAAGCGCTGATCGAGCGGAGCACGGGGTGCGCCGTGCAGGGGCAGCCGAAACGGCGTTGTCACTTGCGAGCACGCGGCGAGCCCTCAAAGTAGAAGGGTGGGTCGTGACAACCGGACGCTCTCTCGTCGACAGCTCGCCCTCGGCGCCGCCGCGACCGGCCTCGGCCTAGGCTGCCATCGACACGAGCGTCCCCCGTCGCGCCTGGTCTTGCCCCGTCCGCGACCGCCGGAGCCGTCCACGGTGGCCGAGCCACGCCCGTCCCCGGTCATCGAGCTGCGCATGGACGACTTCGCGGTCGGAGACGACCACATGGAGCAGTGGGTCCAACGGCGCGCCGAGGCCGTGGCCGCCTTCCTCGGCGGCTTCCCCGTCGACCGGGTCGACCTTCGCCTCAACGCGCGCTGGGGGAGCCGAGTGGGCTTCGGCCACGTCTACATTCAGGCCGGCGAGCCCAACCTCCGCATCAACATCGGCCGCGACATCACCGCGGCCAAACTCGATGCCGACTGGGTGCTCGTGCACGAGCTGCTCCACTTCGCCATTCCCATGCTCGCCGATGAGCACCGTTGGCTCGATGAAGGCACCGCCACCTACCTCGAGCCGCTCATCCGCGCCCGCATGGGCAACGTCGACGAACGCTACGTATGGGACCAGTTCATCTGGGGCATGGAGAAGGGCCGACCTCGGCCCGGCGACCGCGGCCTCGACGCAACCCCCACCTGGGGACGCACCTACTGGGGTGGCGCGCTGTTCTCCCTGGTGGCCGACGTTCGCATCTGCGCAGAAACCAAGGGCCGCCACAGCCTGCAAGACGCATGGCAAGCCATCGCGCGCGAGAGTGGGGGTCGCGTGGTGCGCTGGCCCATCGAGCGTCTCTGGGCGGTGGGCGATCGGGCCACCGGCACCCAGGTTCTGAGCAAGCTCCACCACGACTGGGCCCATACCCCTCGCGACGTCGACCTCGACGCTCTCTGGGCCGAGATGGGCGTCATTCGCGACGGCGACGACCTGGTCGACCTCGACGACCAGGCCCCGCGGGCGTGGATACGCCAGGCCCTCACCCGCCCTTCGATGCAGCCCGTAGAGCGCGCTCCCGTGATCGAGCGTACGGCCTGACCGGTAGTTAATTAACGTGGCTCGGTCGGCGCGGGCGGGGTACGTGGAGGCATGCGCTCGCGATTCATCGCCATCGGTGCCGCCGCCTTCCTCGCCATCGCATGTGGCCAAGACAAGACCGGGACCGGCGCCCAACCGTCCTCCTCGACCACCCTCGTGCCGCCCACGAGCTCTGGCCTCGTTCCCCCAGCGTCGAAGGACTCGCCCGACCAAGCGGCCGTACGAAAGACGTTCGTCGCCTATCAGTCAGCGCTCAAGAGCAAGGATGGAGAGGCGGCCACCGCCCTGCTCGATGCCGGCACCCTGAAGGCCTACGACACCTTCGTGGTGCAGGCGCAGAACCTGAAGCGCGAGCAACTGGAGAAGCTCGAGCTGGTCGAGCTCGTCAACGTGCTGCGCCTACGTCACGAGCTCACGCCCGAGGAGCTCGCCGCAGCCAAGGGACGCGCGATTTTCGTGCGGAGCGTGAAGGAGGGATGGATCTCGGACCAGTCGGTGCTCACCGGCCAGATCGGCCGCATCTCGCTTCACGACGATCGCGCCGATGTGTCGCGTGCGGACAAGCCCTTCACGCCGGCCTTCTTCTTCGTAAAGGAGGGGGGCGCGTGGCGCTACGACATGCTTCGCGGCCAAAAGCGAATGGAGCCGGCCCTACGGACCATGATGGGCGCCTCCAAGATGGAGGCTCCGCTCGCCTTCGCCGGCAAGCTCATCGAGAAGATCTCCGACAAGAAGCCTTTCGACGCCAAACACCTGGAAGGCCCGCCGCCGAACATGCCCGAGCCCCCGCCCGGCTACGAAAAAGCTCTCAACCCGACCGGGCCCGCGCGTGACCACGGCCATGACCACGGCAACGACCATGGCCCCGGACACGAACACGGCCACGGCGACGCGCACGGCCACGGCGACGCGCATGGCCACGGCGACGCGCACGGCCACGAGCACTGAGCTCATTCGCCCTTGAGGCCGTACTGCTCGAGCCAGCGGTAGATCTGACGCCGATCTCGCTGGTAGTGCTTCGCGGTGGCGCGGATGCTGCCGTCGTTGGCCTCGAGCACGGCCGCGAGCTCCTCGGCTGACGGCTTCGCAGGTCGGCTCTCGGGCGCGCTGGCCGCCGCATGCTCGCCGGATGAACGCTCGGGAGGGCCGCTCCGGCGGGGAAGCTCGAGGCCTCCACCGCTGCAGAGCCGGTGCACCACGCGATCGAGACCGCGGAGGTTGTCGGGCCAGTCGTGCAACAAGAGGCGCTCGAGGTCGTCTGCCCCGAGCGCGGGCGTCTCGTGCTCTCGCTCACGCGCTTCGAACCACGCCGCCGTGAGCCGCTCGAACCAAGCCACGAGATCGCCCCGCCGCTCGCGAAGGGCAGGGATCCGCACCTCCCAGGGGCTGAGCCGCGCGTAGAGGTCGAGCCTGAAACTGCCCGCCTCCGCCTGGCGCGCGAGGTCACGGAGCGTCGCCGACACCACCCTTACATCGACCGGGACCGCCCGGGTGGCCCCCACCGGCAACACCTCTCGCTCTTGCAACACACGCAGCAGTTTGGGCTGCATCGAGAGCGGCAGCTCACCCACCTCGTCGAGGAAGAGTGTGCCGCCATCTGCAGCGCGGAACAGGCCATCATGGTGGGTATCGGCCCCGGTAAAGGCCCCCTTCCGGTGTCCGAAGAGCTGGCTCTCCACCAGCTGTGGACTGAGCGCAGCACAGTTGATGGCCACGAAGGGACCCTCACGTCCACTGAGGCGGTGGATCTCCCGCGCCGCATACTCCTTCCCCGTCCCCGTCTCGCCGATGAGCAGCACCGGAGACGGGTCGTGGGCCGCCTGCGCGACCTCGGCCCGCAGGCGAACCATCGCCGGCGTTCGACCGAAGATGGCCTCCCGGCTCACGCTCGGTGCGGAGCGCTCCGAGAGGGTCGCCTCCATGACCCAGATCACGTCGCCCGTGCGCAGCACGTCTCCCGGCGTGAGCGGCTGTGCCGCTCCCGGCGTCAGGCGTCGACCATTGAGCCGCGACCCATTCCGGCTCCCCAGCTCGTCGACGGTATAGCTCCCGTCCGGCTTGCGCCGCAGCTCGACGTGACGACGCGACACCGTCCCGTGCTCGACGGTGAGGCCCTTGGGGTCCGGCTTCCGCCCGACGACCATGGTCTTGGCGCCGAGTCGATGCACCTCGCTCCGGGGATGGACCAGGCGTAGCTGATGGGACGCCTCTCCCACCGGGCTGACGGCCCCCATGGGGCTCTGAACGGTGTCGATGCTCTCCTTGCTCACGGCTACACCCGTTCGCCAATGCGGACGAGCATACCCTGCCCCGCCGCCGCCGCGACGGCGTAGAAGGCCTTGAGCGCCTCGAGCTTCTTGAACATGTACTGACGCTGCGAGCCCCAGCCTCCCGTCCGGCTGTCGGGGATCTCCTGCGACTCGTCGGCGTCGATCTCGTAGCGGAGCGCGAACTCCTTGGGCCCGAAGGCCTTGAGCGAGCGTGCGAGGTCTTGCACGTCGTCCGCTTCGATGTAGCTCCACGTCGCTCGTTCGTCGGTGGGCGGCAGGGGCAGCACCCCCACCGTCGGACCGGTGGGCGGCAATCGATACCCACCATCGATGAAGACCCCGAGGGGCTCCCAGGCCCGCCCGAGATCGAGCGCACGCCCATCGGCCAGCGGCACCCGATGGTCGTACTTCGGCAAGATCTCCGGGTGCTCGACCAGTCGCTTCAGTTCCTCCGGATCGAGCCGGATGTAGATGCCTACGATCTGCGTCACGACGCTTCTCCCCATAACATGGCCGTCACGGGTCGACCCCGTAGGCGACGTCGCATATCTCGACCTCGACCTCCCCCGCAGGTCGACGCACGATGACGAAATCCCCCACGCTGCGCTTCAACAAGCTGCGCCCGAGCGGCGAGCGCCAGCTGATGCGCCCCTGCTTGGGCTCGCTCTCGTCTTCCCCCACGAGCTGGTAGCGTTTGCGCACACCGTCTTCGTCCTCCACCTCTACGGTGGCGCCGAAGAAGACCTGCTCGCCCTTGTCGGTCTGGTCTTTGGGATCGACCACCACCGCACGGTCCATACGCTTCTGCAGGAAGCGCAGACGACGGTCGATCTCCTTCAAACGCAGCTTGCCGTACTTGTACTCGGCATTCTCCGAACGATCGCCATGCGCCGCAGCGGTGGCGACCTCGTCGACGGTCTTGGGCCGTTCGACTTCGATCAACTGCTTCATCTCGGCCTGAAGGCGCGCGAAGCCCCCCGGCGTGATGTAGTTGGGGAGCGCCATCTCAGGGCTGACAAGCCTGCGTCAGCATCGTGTTGCACGAGAAGGTGCCATTGTTGCTTTCGCAAGTGCCGCAGGTTGGATTCGACGACGTGGGCGGGGACGCGAGGCAGTCGGCGGTGACGCCGGAGACGTCACACGGGGAGCCGTCCCTCTCGGGATTGCACCAAGCGCAGCCACTGTTCGGATCGAAGTTCGAGTCGAGTTGCTGACACAGCGCCACGAACTCGGTCTGCGTGTAGGGGGTGTTCGTGCAGGCCTTCTGCGGGTCGCAGGTGTCGACCGTGCAAGGGTTGCCGTCGTCGCAGAGGCTGCCACCGGAGACGTTGGAGCAGGTGCCCCCGTTGCACGAGTCGGCCGTGCACACGCTGTTGTCGCCGCAGCTGTTGCCGCAGCTTCCGCAGTGCAGGACGTTGTCCTGAGACAGATCCACACAGGCGTCGTCGCAGTCGGTTTCACCCGTCGCGCAGGCAGCCACGCAAACGCCCTGACTGCACTTCGGGGTCGACCCGCTGCACGCGGTGCAGCTCGCGCCGCAGTTGTCGGGGTCGCTGGTGATGTCGACGCAGCCACCGTTGCATGCGGTCAGGCCCGTGTCGCACCCAGACGAGCAGCTACCGAGGCTGCAGACCTGGCCCGCGTCGCAGGCGTTGTCGCAGGCACCGCAGTGGGTGGTGCTGGTGCTCAGGTCGTAACAACCACCGTTGCACGCGGTGAACCCATCGGGGCAGCCGCTGTTCGAGCAAGCCCCGCCCGCACAGACGCCGCCGGCGCAGAGCTGGTTGCACCCGCCGCAGTGGCTCGCGCTGCTGTCGGTGTCGACGCAGACCCCGCCGGGACACTCGGTGAGGGTGCCGCAGTCGCTGGAACAGCACCCGGCGTTGCAGACCTCGCCGTCGGCGCAGACGACGCCGGAGGGCGTGGTCCCCGAACCGCCGGAGCCACCGGTGCCGCCCGATCCACCCGTTCCGCTGCATGCGCTGCCGGCCGCGTGGTCGACCTCGGGGCAGCTGGGGTCGCAGCCGTTGCAATGCTCGGGATCGGACGTGGTGTCGACGCAACGCCCACAGCACTGGGTGAGCCCGGTGCCGCACTCCGAGGCGCAAGCTCCCTGCGAGCAGACCTCGCCGGTCGCGCACGTCGTGCCACACGAGCCGCAGTTGACCGGGTCGTTGCTCAGGTTGACGCAGCTGCCGTAGCACTGCGTAGCGTTGGCGCTGTCGGCGTTGCACTCGGTCGCACACGCACCATCGGCGCAGACTTCACCGTCGGCGCAGGTGGTGCCACAAGCGCCGCAGTTGCGGGGATCGCTATCGAGGTCGATGCAGCCCCCGTCGCACTCGTCGGGCAAGCTGTCGGGGCAGGCGTCGAGGCAGCTCCCAGCGGCGCAGACCTGGCCGTCGGCGCAGGCGGTGTTGCAGTTGCCGCAAGCCGAGGGGTTCGCGTCGAGGTTCACGCAAGTGCCCGCGCACACGACCTCGTCCGACCAGCAATCTCCGCTCGTGGTGCTTCCCCCGGAACCGCCGCTGCCGAGATCGGGGCAGAACCGCTCGAAGGTGGACTGTTGGGCCGTGCAGACCGCCTGGTCCTGTGCGTCTACGGTCTCGTTGCACGACTCCTGGTAGTCGGCGTCGGTGCAGCGACTGCACACGTCGCGCAGGTCGTTGCAGACGTTGCCACAGCCGGGAGCGGCCACGGCGAGTCCGTAGAGCGGGAGGAAAAGAAAGGCGAAGAGGAGCTTTCTCATGACAAGGCCCAAAGGGAGGGGGCCGCCGGGTGCCGGCGGGCCCACCTTCGGATCTTCTCACGTCGCACGGCACGGGCGCCAGAATGTGCGCCTTCGGGCTGAAATGAGGCGGTCACGCGAGCTCGGCCGCGAGGGCCTTCGCTTCGTCGAGCAGACGACGGCGCTCCTTCATTTCGACCAGCTGCTCCTTGGTCTCGGCGACCACCTCTGCAGGGGCGCGCTCGGCAAACCCCTTGGCGGAGAGCTTCTTCTCGAGGGCAGCGATGTTCTTCTCGGTCTTGTTGATCTCGCGCTCGACCCGGGCGGCCTCCTTCTCGGCGTCGACGACACCCTTGAGAAGAACGAGCACCTCGACCCCGGCCGCCACCGTGAGGGCGGCCCCGGCGGGTCGGTCGGCGCCGCTCGGCTGGACCTCGAGCTGGTCGGTCTTGCACAGGGTCTCGATGGCCATGCGCTCGGCCGTCAGCAGCTCTCGCGTGGCCTCCTCGGGGTGCCGCAACACCACGTGGATGGTGGCTCCCGGATGCACCTCACGCTCGCTACGGACCGTGCGCACCGCGCCGATGACGGCCATGACGGCGTCCATCTCTTGCTCGGCCGCTTCGTCCCGCGGGGCCACGCCGGCCTCGGGGTAGCTGGCGAGCGAGATGCTCACGGGGCTGTCGTCGGGGCGTGGCAACCGATGCCAGAGCTCTTCGGTGATGAAGGGCATGAAGGGATGCATCAGGCGCAGGGATCGCTCGAGGCAGAAGGCGAGCACGTTGCGGGTCTCGCTCTTCAGCGCTTCGTCGTCGCCCGCAAAGACCGGCTTGCAGAGCTCGAGGTACCAGTCGCACAGCTCGCCCCAGAAGAAGCGGTAAAGCCCGATGGTCGACTCGTCGAAGCGGAAGGCGTCGACCCCGGCGATGGCCGTCTCGCACACCCGGCTCAGCCGGGTCAGCATCCACTTGTTGATGCGGGTGGTGGCCGGTGGGGCGGCCTCGCTCACGGTCGCGCCTTCGAGGTAGGGCAGCGCGAAGCGGGTCGCGTTCCAGATCTTGTTGCAGAAAAAGCGGTTGCTCTCGATGCGCTTGGGCGACAGCGGCACCCGCTTGGTGAGGGTGGAGTAGCTGCACATGGTCCAGCGCACCGCGTCGGTGCCGTAGGCGTCGAAGCCCTTCCCCATCTTGGCCGTCGACGGGTAGCTCTTCTTGAACTTCTTCATCGCCTCTTCGAGCGAAGCACCTGGCATCGCCTTGGTGACCACGGTCTCGAAGTCGGCCCCGTGGATGAGGTCGAGGGGGTCGATGACGTTGCCGAGGACCTTGCTCATCTTCTTGCCGGTCTCATCGACCACGAGAGGATGGAGCAGGATGCGTTTGAAGGGCGGCTCCCCCATGAAGTGGATGCCCATCATCATCATGCGGGCGACCCAGAAGAAGAGGATGTCGTAGCCAGTCTCGAGGTCGCTCGCGGGGTAGAAGCGCTTCAGCTCCGGCGTCTCGTCGGGCCAGCCCTGGGTGCCGAAGGGCCACAGGCCACTCGAGAACCACGTGTCGAGCACGTCCTCGTCCTGCTTGATGTCCTTGGAACCACACTTGGTGCACGCCTCGAGGGTCTCGACGTTGATGACCGAGATGTGGTCGCAGTCGCTGCAGAACCAAGCGGGGATGCGGTGCCCCCACCAGAGCTGACGCGAGATGCACCAGTCGAGGATGTTGGTCATCCAGTGCTCGTAGGTCTTGGTCCACTCCTCGGGGATGATCTTGGTCTTCCCCGTACGGACCGCCTCGAGCGCCGGCTCGGCCAGTGGCTTGGTCTTCACGAACCACTGGGTGGACAACATCGGCTCGACCACGGTCTTGGTGCGGTCGCTGCGCGGGATCATCAGCCGGTGGTTCTTGCTTCCGCGGGCCAGCCCCTTGTCCTTGAGGGCCTTCTTGACCGCCTTGCGCGCCTCGAAGCGATCGAGGCCGGCGAAGGGACCGCCCTCCTCGTTGAGCTTGCCGTCGAGGTCGAGGATGTTGATGAGCGGCAGGTCGTGTCGCTGGCCCGTCTCGAAGTCGTTGAAGTCGTGGGCCGGGGTCACCTTGACGGCGCCGGTGCCGAACTCGGGGTCGACGAGGATGGCGTCGGTGATCACCGGCACCAGCCGGTCGACGAAGGGATGCTGCAGCTTCTTGCCGTGCAAGTGCTTGTAGCGGTCGTCGTCGGGATGCACCGCGACGGCCGTATCGCCGAGCATCGTCTCGGGGCGCGTGGTCGCGACCACCAGCTCACCCCCTCCGTCGGCTTCGCTGATGGGATAGGCGAACTCGAAGAGCTCGCCGTTCTCTTCTTCGCTCTCGACCTCGAGGTTGCTGAGCACCGTCTTGGCCTGGCAGTCCCAGTAGATGAGCCGCTCGGCGCGGTAGATGAGGCCCTCTTCGTAGAGTCGAACGAAGGCCTCACGCACGGCACGGGCGTAGCCGTCGTCCATGGTGAAGACCGAGCGCGACCAGTCGGCGCTCAGCCCGAGCACCTTCTGCTGTTCGACGATGCGACCGCCGCTCTTCTCTTTCCAGGCCCAGACCTTCTCGAGGAAGGCCTCTCGGCCCAGGTCGTGGCGCGAGATCCCGTCGCGGCGCAGCTGGCGCTCGACCACGACTTGGGTGGCGATGCCGGCGTGGTCGATGCCGGGCTGGTAGAGCGTGTTGTAGCCCCGCATGCGGTGGTAGCGGGTGAGCACGTCTTCGAGGGTGCACATCATGGCGTGCCCCATGTGCAGCGAGCCCGTGACGTTGGGCAGCGGCATGGGCAGCACGTACGTAGGCCGGTCGTCGCCCTCTTCGAGGGAGGGGGCGAAGACGTTGTGCTCCTCCCAGTAGGCGTACCAGCGTTGCTCGACGGTCTCGGGCTCGAAGGCCTTGGCCAGTCCGTCGGCGTGAGTATCGGTCTGCGACATCAGACCGGTATAACTGCCGTCTTTGCCTCAACGCGGCAAGTGCAGCGTGGCAACTACGGTGCGGTCGGGATCACGCCTTGGTGAGGCGCGCGATCTCTTCCTTGATCAGCGTCTCCGCGAGCACGGGAACGACCTCCCAGACCACCTGCTCGACGAGCTCGCGCGAGAGCGCGAGCACGCCCTCCATCTGCTCCTTCGTGAGGCCGAGGTCGCCGAGTCGCTGCTCGAGGGGGGCCGTGCGATCGGCGCCGAGCGCGACGGACGGGCCACCGGCATCGACGGCGGGGCCGACGGCAGCCGGCTGCTCCTGGGTGTCCTTGCGCCGCTTCTCGGGATGAGCCTCGGGCGTGTCGGACGCGATGGGACGCGTCTCGGGCGCCCGTCCCGGCGTCGTCTGGTTGCCGGAGAGGGTGTCGGCCTCTTTGCGGCGCCCCACGCGGCGAACGGCGTCGGCCACCTGCTGGGGGTTGCGCTTGTTGCCGCCCCCCGGCATCGCGAAGGGCACGGTGCGGCGCATCGACGCCGAAGCGGTGGAGCGCTGCTCGCGCGAGACCTGCTTCACCTCGGGCTCGTCGATCTTCGGCTTGGCCATCATGGCCGGGGTGGGACGCTTGCGACGTGGTGCAGGGATCTTGCTGCTGCCGGTCGTGCGGTCCGGCATCTGCGCGCTTCGCGGCTGGCTCGGGCGATCGGGCGCGCCGGGCACGTCGGTGTCCGTCTTACGTCCACCCGCCGCCGCGAGCTCGCGCACCCGGTCTTGCAAGACCTGCGTGTCGAAGGGCTTGTCGATGTGCGCGTCGGCCTGCGAGCCCTTGGCGCTATCGAACGGGTTCTGCTTCGACGACAGCATCAAGACCGGCAGGTCGGGCGCGGCCAGCTTGATGGTGGTGCACAGCTGATAGCCGTCACTCGGGGGAAGCGAAACATCGGTGATCACCAGTGCGGGCGAGAGGGTCTTCACCTTCTCGAGGGCCTCATCGGCCGACCCACAGGTCACCAGCTCGAACTCGGTCCCCGAGAAGGTGATCTCGAGGCACTTTCGCATCGTCGCGCTGTCGTCTACCGCCAGAATCGTGGACAAGGGCGTCTCCTAATCGGTCGAGAAATCGCCGATTTGGCCCATCATCCTGTGACCTTCGGCCCCGCGTCAAGTTCGGTTCAAAAGCCGATCAATCGACTTTCTTGAGGGCGGCGGTCATCGCGGCTGCCGTGGCGTCCACCAGAGGCACGATTCGGGCGTAGTCCATGCGCGTCGGACCGAGCACGCCGACCGTGCCTGCGCCGCGCTCCGAGTCGCCGAAGGGCGCCACCACGAGGCTCAGCTCGGCGCCCTCGAGGTCGGCGACTTCGCTGCCGATGTAGACGGTCACGCTGCCGGCATCGATGGTCTTGTCGAGCAGGCCGACGAGGTTCTCGCGCTCTTCGAGGGCCATGAGCAAGCGCTTGAGCTTGCCGGCGTCGTCGTACTCGGGGCGGTCGAGCAGGCGTGAGCTCCCCTCGATGACGACATCGCTCTGGCGAGGAACCGCACTCAGCGCATCCCGTCCGAACTCGAAGGCCTTGCGTTTGAAGTCGTCGACTTCGGTCCGTCCGCTCTCGAGCCGCCGGATGAAGAGCTCGCGCAGGTCTCCCAGCGAGCGCCCCTCGACCACGTCGGTGAGGAGATTGTGGATGCGCTCGAGGTCGTGCGCGCTCGGCTCCTCGTCGATCTGGATGTATCGGTTCTCGACCGCGCCTCCGCTGAAGACGAGCACGGCCAAGAGTTGCCCCGGCTTGGTCTGGATGAAGCGAAGTTGGGTGAGCTGCCGGGTGTCGGTCGGCGAAGCGGCCACCACGGCCGCGACGCCGGCCAGGTCGCTCACCACCTTGCCCGCCAAACGAAGCCGCTCCGAGGGCTGAGCTCCCCGTGAAGCGGCGAAGATGTCTTCGAACCGCGTGCGCATGGCCTGTCGGTCCGCGCGCGCGATCTCCTCGAAGTCGGTGAGCGCGTCGATGAAGCCTCGCAGCGCCTTCTCCGTCGGCACGCGGCCGGCGGACGTGTGCGGCTGGCGCAAGTACCCAGCCTCCTCCAGATCGGCGAGCACGTTGCGGATCGTCGCTGGGGACAGCTCCAGGCCGTACTTGCGCGACAGGGTTCGGCTGCCGACAGGAGACCCCGTCGCGATGTACTCGGTGATCGCCGAGATGAGGATCCGGCGACTTCGAGCGTTGAGTCCGCGAAGAGGCATGGGCGTGGGCACGGTGTTGTCGACCGTTACCCCATTTTGATGACCGTTTTCGTTCCGGTCAACGCAGCGGCATTGACACGACCGTGAACGCCGTTTACAAAGTAAACGTGATTCACGAAACGGGAACCGACGGGAGCCCCGCCCGACCCGCGAGTCCGAGGGCGCGCCGAAGGGCACGACGACGCGACGACATCGTGGCCAAAGCGCTCGAGGTGATCGCCGAGGAGGGGCTCGACGGCCTCACCATGGCGCGGCTCGCGACCGAGCTCGACCTGACCCCCGGGGCGCTCTACCGCTACTTCACGGGCAAGGACGCCCTGGTGGTGGAGATGCAAGCCGTCTGCATCGACCGCATGGTCGCTCGCTTCGAGGCCGAGCCGCGACGGCAAGTCGACGACCCCGTGCAGGGCGCCCTCGCCGAACTCATCCGCACCGCCGCGTTCTACGCACGCCTCCCGGAAGAGGACCCGTCGACCTACCGGCTCATCAGCCTCACCTTGGCCAACCCCGACCCGGTCGTGACCGACGAAGCCGCTTCCCGTGTCCGCGCGCCGCTCGAACGCGCGTTCTCCATGATCGCCCGTCGCGTCTCGGACGCCGTCGAGGTGGGGGCGCTCGACCCCGGTGACCCGGTGGGGCGAAGTGTCCTGCTCTGGTCGGCGGTGCAAGGCGTGGTGCAGACCGGAAAGCTCGACCGCCTCGCGCCGGGCCTCTTCACGCCTCTACCTCGTGTCATCCAGCTCGTAGACGCCCTTCTGCGTGGCTGGGGCTCCC
>JAUHZF010000590.1 GCA_030426145.1 Polyangia bacterium | reverse complement strand
GAGCAGCTGCTTACGGACGGGATCGTTCTTCCCCGCCGCCCCGATGAGGACATCGCTGGAAACCTCTTCGCGCTGGCCACTGCGCTTGGTGAAGGTGAGCACCCGCGCGTCGTCGTCGAAGAAACGCTCGAAGTGCAGCGCTTCGAAGGAGGCCTTCGAGGTCGAACGCACGCGCTCGCGTAGATCGTCGAGCTTGATGAAACGCGTGCGCTCGATCCCTCCGGGCAGATCGGCACAGTCGAGCTTCCAGATCAGCTCATCGTTCGCCGTTCGATGCTCGAAACGCTCGATGGACCAACCGAGGGTCGAAGGGTCGATCCCGGTTACCGATTCGAGAGCCGACGCGCCGTTGCCCCAGAGCGTAACGTGGTGGTGCACGCCCATGCTGCCGCCACGTTCACCCTGGGGGTCGACGATGGTGACCTCGAGGTTGTGTGCTTCCAGCGCGGCGGCCGCAGCTAAGCCGGCGATACCACTGCCGACGACCACACCTTCGAGCTTCTGTTCCGCCATGGTCCCTCCCAGAGGGAGGCAGTATCTCACGGACGGCGAGACGCCCTGGCGGAGAATTCCAAATCTAGCCCGCTCCTGCTTGCATCGAGGTGGCTTACGACCCAGGGTCCGCCCCATGGGCAAGACTGCACTCAAGGGCAATCCGATCAACACCAGCGGCGAGCTGCCGAGCGGCAAGGCGCCGGGCTTCGACCTCGTGCGCCAAGACCTCTCGAGCGCCACGCTCGAGACCTTCGCCGGCAAGAAAAAGGTGCTCAACATCTTCCCGAGCATCGACACCGGCGTCTGCGCGACCTCGGTCCGCAAGTTCAACGAGAAGGCCAGCGGCAAGGATGACGTCGTGGTGCTGAACATCTCCGCCGACCTTCCCTTTGCGGCGAAGCGCTTCTGCGGCGCCGAGGGGCTGGAGGGTGTCGAGACGCTGTCCGCCTTCCGCTCGACCTTCATCGAGGACTACGGGGTGAAGATGGTCGATGGCCCTCTGATGGGCCTCGCGGCGCGGGCCGTGGTCGTGCTCAACGAGAGCGACGAGATCGTGCACACCGAGCTCGTCCCCGAGATCGGCCAGGAGCCCAACTACGACGCCGCCCTCGCGGCGCTCTGAGCCCATGACGCCACGCGCTTGGAACCGGGCTGGAAGGTGGATGACCGCCGCGGTGGCCGTGCTCGCCACCGCGGGCTGCACGGAGCCCATCCCGCCGCCGAACGACGTCGCCGCGCCGCCCTCGGACGCGACCGTCACCGCGTCCAAGCTGGCGTACAAGATCCTGAAGAAGGGCGACGGAACCGAGCACCCCAAGTCCACCTCGACCGTGCGCGTGCACTACACGGGGTGGACCACCGACGGGAAGATGTTCGACAGCTCCGTCGCCCGAGGTGAGCCCATCGAGTTTCCCCTCAACGGGGTCATCGCGGGGTGGACCGAAGGTCTTCAGCTGATGGTCGTCAACGACAAGGCGCGGCTGTGGATCCCCGAGGCGCTGGCCTACCAGGGCAAGGCGGGTCGGCCGGCGGGCATGCTGGTCTTCGACGTCGAGCTGCTCGCGATCAAGTAGCTACTCGGCGCAAGCCTTGATGCCGGCGACGAGCTGGAGCTCGAAGTCGTTCTGCTCGCGAGCCCAGCCGAACATCAGCGGAATGATGACGGCGCCGGTCATCAGGGTGAGCAGCACCGGGATACCGAGGGCGAGCACGCCTGGGATCATGCTCGCGAGCGTGGTCCAGCCCAGCGTCGGGACCCACCAGCGCCGTCGGGGGGCGCCGCGCACGAGCTGCATGACGTAGTCGTGCGAGAGCACGACGAGCGCGGCGTGGGCCACGCCGACCATCATCGCGCTCGCCCCGATCCAGAACGTGAAGTCCTTCAGTCGAAGGGGCGCGATGGTGGCGGACTCGGCGACGAGGAAGACCAGGAAGTGGAGCAGGAGCGGACCCGCCAGCGCCACGGCCGCCAGCGGCAGCGACAGCCCGAGCACCCGCACGTCGTCGAGGCGACGCTGAGCGAGGGCGAGCAACCCATCCTCGAGCGCCTCCACCGAGGCGAGGTCGGCCTCACCCTCGAGGCATCCCCGAAGCTCACGACGAAAGGCGCGCGCCGCGGCTGCGCGCGTGATGAGGTAGGCCGGCACGGCAGCGGGGAAGCCCAGGAGCAACAGGAGGGTGGGCGCGCCCGAGACCTGATGCGCCCCCAGCTCGACGAGCGCGCTCACGAACGACGCGATGACCAGAAGGACAGCCGTGACCGCGCCCGCGATGCGTCCCGCTGACTTGCCGTAGAGGTCGGCGAGGTCGAGGGCCCGTTCGAGCTGTCCGGCGTTGGCTTCGCGCGCGCGTTCCCAGCGCGCCGCGAGGGCCCCCTGTGGGCTGCGGTAGTCGGTCGCCAAGTGGTGCATGCCTGCGCCTCCCCTCGTGGCTCCCACGCGCTCCGTCGTCCGGCGCGCGCCGGAGGTTGCACATCGAGGACAGCATCCTCTGCCCTCCCTTGCAACTTGACCCACGCCGAGGCGAGAGGCCACCCCTTCGGTTCAGGTGACGCGGGCGCGGGCGGGCAGGCTGTCGGTGCTGGGCTTCTCACGCGCCATCAGGGCCTTGAAGTAGGCCGCGACGAGGTGCGCCGCGCCGTAGCCGAGTCCCGTCACCACCCCGATGTCGACGATGCCACGCCAGGGCTGAGCCAGCTGCCGCACGAGGATGACGATGAGGGTGATGCCGATGATGAGCGACCAGGAGACGATGAGCCGCTTCCGCGTCGCGTAGAAGAGCGACATGCAGAAGAAGGGCGCCAAGATCACGTGGAGAGGCTTGGGGTGATGGGCGAGGTGGATGGCCCGCGCCACGACACGCGGGTTGAAGCCGCGCTGAAAGCCCTTGATGCCCTCGGTGTAGATGTTGAGCACCCCCCAGGCGATGTAGATGCCCCACTGGTAGGGCTCGAGCATGCCTTTCTGCACCGGCTCGAGGGCCAGAGGGGTGAGCCGGTACAGCGCCTGTGACAAGACGCCCAGAACGCCGAAGACGCCCCAGCTCGCGATGAGCAGGCGGGATGCTGTCCACTGTGCTGTCGAGGGGGCGTTCGACACGACTCCACCCCTATAGCCCCTAAAGACCGGCGTGGTAAGGAGAGCGCCGGAAGATGGCTCGAACCACGGATTTCCTCGTCATCGGCGGCGGCGTCGTCGGGCTCACGCTCGCGCTCGAACTGCGCAAACGCCACCCCGATGCGACCATCGACGTGCTCGAGAAAGAGCCCCACGTCGGCGCGCACGCGAGCGGCCGGAACAGCGGGGTCATCCACGCCGGCTTCTACTACAGCGCCGACAGCCTCAAGGCTCGACTCACGCGCCAGGGCAACCTCCGGCTCACCGCGTGGTGCGACGAACACGGCCTCGCCATCAACAAGTGCGGCAAGCTCGTGGTGGCGTGCGAAGCCGCCGAGGTCCCGGCCCTCGAAGCGCTCGCCGCCCGAGCCGAAGCCAACGGGGTGCCGGTCCGGTGGCTCTCCGGGGCCGAAGCCCGGCTGCGCCGGATCGCCCGGGCCCGGCGGCCCCGCCAGCGCCCGGCCCGCCGCCACGCAGGCCGCGCAGGCCGCACCCAGCAGGACGACCGCGCCGGCGAGCCCCGACAGCGACTGGACCACCACCGCCGAGCGG
>JAUHZF010000195.1 GCA_030426145.1 Polyangia bacterium | reverse complement strand
CGAAGGAGTAGAAGCCCCGGAGGTTGTAGTCCTTGCCCCGCTCCTTCTGCTCGAGGATGTAGGCCGTCATGAGGGTGGCGAGGGCGCCGCCGAGGCTATGGCCCGTGACCCAGATGCCATCCTCTGAGCCCTCGAGCTGGGCCAACTGCTGGTCGAACTGGACGCGCAAGGAATCGAAGGCGCCGTAGAAGCCGCCGTGAACCTCGCCCCAGCCCTTGCTCCAGTAGTCGCCCTGCTGGTCCAAGGTGATGTCCCACGCGCGCAGGTCGGCCGCGATGTCCTCGAGGCGATCGGGCTCGGTGCCGCGGAACGAGAAGACGGCGACCGGAAGCTCGGTGTGACGGGCGAAGAAGGCCTGCGTGGACCCCTTCTCGAAGGCGTCGCCCAAGTCGGTGATCTCACCCCCCGAGTAGAACGCGAGGTAGCTGTTCTCGCTCGGCTCCTGGATGAGCCACTTCTCCATCGCTGCCGCGGGGTACTCCGTGCCCGCGTACTCCGTCTCCTCGGCCCAGTCGCGGGCGCAGAGCTGCCACTTTTCCGGGTTCTCGGGATGCAGCTGCCAGTCGACCAGCTTCTTCACCGCTTCCGGTCCCTCGTCGAAGGCGGTGGAAAGCGCCTCGGCGTTTGCGAGCTCCCAAGCGCGCACCTCGCGGAGGGCCACCCCGCAGCTGCGCCAGAAGAGGTCGCCGCCGTTGCCGAAGCCGAGCTCGAGGAGGTTGGGGGCGAGATAGCCGAGATGGGCGTACTCGTTGGCCGCGAGATAGGCCATCCACGTCGCGTTGCGAAGGTTGACGGCTCGCGCCTCGTCAGGGGCGGGGCAGAAGTCGAAGAAGGCGCCGCCGCTCGGCGAGTCCTCGATGGCGATCGCCAGCTCGTCGTCGTCCACGAACCCATCGTCGAATTCGGTGACGTCTTGCGACGAGGTCTGCTCGCTCGCGGGGCTGCAAGCGGCGAGGAGAAGCGGCGTGAGCACGAGAAGCTTCAGTCCAGAGGTGGTCATGCCTCTGCCCTTCGCACACATTGTGCCGCAAGGTAATCTGGGTCTGGCTCCGCCGAAGTGTCTGAAATGAGGTGCCGATCTCCACAGAGATGGATCTTCCTCTATCCACTTTCTGGTCTGGTGAGGGTACGATCCGCCCATGCTCGATGAGGTGCCGGTGGTCTGCCCCGGCTGCTACGCATCGCTGGTGGTCGAGGCCGAGGTCTGGGCGTGCGCGTCATGCGGACGCGCCGGCCAACCGCTGGGCCCCCTGGCCACGCTTTATGCCGAGCCCGCGGCCGAGCACGCCTCCATCGAAGTGGGGGCCACCCGCCACCTCCGCCGCGCCACCGAGACCGCCGACGGCGTGCAGCGTCAACGCGCGTCGGGGCCGGCGGTGAGCCGAGCGCGGCTCGAGGTCCTCGGTGAGGGACTGCGCAGGTACGTCGCCGGGTTAGGGCAGCGGTGGCAAGCCGCCGGGATCGCCCTGCGAAGCGATGGTGGGCCCACCCGCCACGACCCTCGACCGACCGAGAGTCAGACGCTACGCGATTGGGCGTGGCCGGCGCATGCCACGTGGTCGAACGAGAACCAGCAGGCGCACGCCCAGCTGATGGAGCACGTGCACGGGGATCTCGGTCGTGTCCTCGTGCTCGGCGCGGGTGCGGCCCGACTCGCCTACGACCTTCACGCGGACGCCAAGCTCACCGTCGCGCTCGATCTCTCACCGTTTCCGCTTCTCGCGGCCAGCTCGATCTGGCGCGGCGAGACCCTCGAGATGTGGGAGTTCCCCCCGGTGCCGCTCGATGAGCCCGCTTGTCGATGGCAAGCTTGCGCGCCGCCGCCCTCCGGACGTCTCGTCGCGCTCGCCGCCGACGGCCTCGACCCCCCCTTCGAGGCGGAGAGCTTCGACACCGTCGTCACGCCTTGGTTCATCGACCAGATCCCGCGTGACCTTCCCCGCCTGCTGCAGGTGCTTCGCTATCTGCTGGTGCCCGGTGGCCGATGGCTGAACCTCGGCCCGCTCATCTATCCGGCCGACAGCGCCATGGCCGCGCGGCACAGCCTGGCCGAGGTGGTGCAGCTCGCGCAGACTGCGGGGTTCGATGTGGGCGCCCCTTCGTCGGTTCGCGTCGAGTACCTCTGCTCGCCCGTTTCGACCCAGGGTCGGGTCGAGGTGGTGCACGCCTTCGGTGCCAGGCGCGACGATCGCGGCGGCGCCGAACGTCCACCCCCGGCTTGGCTGGGTCGCCCGGATCTCCCCATCCCGCGCTTCGGTGCCAAGCCGGATCACCCGGTCAAGGCCTTGGTCGCCGACGCCATCGATGGCCGTCGCAGCGTGCGGGACATCGCGGAGCATCTCGTTCGCACCCACGGCATGCCGCCCGACGACGCGGCGACGGGGGTCCAGCTCACGATCGCCGACCTCTACGCCCGTCGCTCACCATAGTGTTTCGGGATCGTTTCAAGGGTCCCGACGCACGAGGCAACATGTTGCGACGCGAAACGTCGCGACGGCGTTCAAACCCGCTCTGACGGGCCCTGCGTGTTTGGTCCCGACATTGCAGGACGCCGACATTGCAGGACGCGCAGTGGCGAATGGAACAACGCGTGGCGTTCAGGTGGACAATTCATGACGAGTAGTGTCGGAACATCGAGGGGGCCGTCGGGGAGACCCGCCGGCGGTGTAGAAGCGCGGCTGGACCGCATCGAGGCGATGTTGGGTCGGCTCGAGAACACGATGACGCAGGCGCAGCTTGCGGGGGCGACCGTCGTCGATGCCGTCGACGACATCGCGCGGCGACAGGGGGACGAGCTTCGGTTGCACGACCGCGCCGAGCGCTTGGTCTCGGTGCTGGAGGTTTTCACCCGTCCGAAGAACCTCGAGGCGCTGGAGCAGCTCGGCACATCGGTCTCTGCTTTGGGGGCCATGGGGCCCATGCTGGCCGAGCTTCCGAACGTGGCGGCGACGGCCGTGGACGTCGTCGACGACATCGCTCGAAACAACCCGGACCTCGCGGTTGCGGAGCGCGCTCAGAGCCTCGTGACGTTGCTCGAGACCGCGACGCGGCCGCAACACCTCGAGGCGCTCAACGAGCTCGCAGAGCTGTTCAGCCGCATCGCGCCGGTGCTGCCACTCTTGGCGCGGCTCACGGAGCCCGGACTGCTGAACCGCCTCGAGCGCACGCTCGATGCCGCCGAGAAGCTCGGACCCGCCCTCGACGCGGCGCTCGATGCCGACGCGGGTCGGGCCGGATTGTGGGATCTCTGGCGCGCGATGAAGGACCCAGACGTCCAACGCGCCGTCTACCGAGGGCTGGTGCTCGCCCGGGCGGTAGGCAAACAGGACAAGCTGCTCAAGGGAGGAAGCAAGTGAGTAAGAAGTTTCAGGTGGTCATCGTCGGCGGGGGAACGGCCGGCATCACGGTCGCAGCGCGGCTCATGAACGAAGAGAACCCGCCGTCGAGCGTGGCGATCATCGAGCCCTCCGACAAACACTGGTACCAGCCGCTCTGGACCCTGGTGGGCGGGGGCGTCTTCCCCAAAGAAGACTCGATGCGCGACGAGGGCGACTTCATCCCCGACGGGGTGGAGTGGATCAAGGACGAGGTCACCACCTTCGCGCCCGACGACAACAAGGTCGAGACGGCCAAGAACGGGGAGATCGGTTACGACGCGCTCATCGTCTGTCCCGGCATCCAGATCGACTGGGGCAAGATCGAAGGACTGAAGGAGACGCTCGGCAAGAACGGCGTGGCCAGCAACTACAGCTACGACCACGTCGATCAGACCTGGGCGTTCCTCGAGGACTTCGGGGGAGGGAACGCGATCTTCACGTACCCGGACACCCCCATCAAATGCGCCGGTGCCCCGCAGAAGATCATGTGGCTGGCCGAGCACCACTTCAACCGCATCGGCGTGCGCAGCGAGACCGACGTGTACTTCGCCTCTGCGGGTGGAGGCATCTTCGGTGTGGCCCACTACGGCGAGCCCCTCGGCCGGCTCGTGAAGCAGCGCGACATCAAGACCCGCTTCAAGCACACCCTCAAGAAGGTCGACGGCAAGAAGAAGAAGGCGACCTTCGACAAGGAGGGCGAAGAGGTCGTGATGGACTTCGACTTCATCCACGTCACGCCGCCCATGAGCGCCCCCGACTTCATCAAGAAGTCACCCATCGCGGCCGAGTCGGGCTGGGTCGACGTCGACAAGCACACGACCCAGCACAACAAATACAAGAACGTCTTCTCCCTCGGTGACGCCAGCTCGCTGCCTTGCTCCAAGACGGGCGCGGCCATTCGCAAGCAGGCGCCGGTCACGGTGGAGAACGTGCAGGCGTTCCTGAAGAAGCGACCCCTCAAGGGCAGCTACGACGGCTATGCGTCGTGTCCACTGGTGACCGGCTATGGCCGCCTCATCCTCGCCGAGTTCGGCTACGGCGGGGTTCCGATGGAGTCGTTCCCGTTCGACCAGCGACAGGAGCGCTACAGCATGTGGCTGCTGAAGACCCAGGGCCTGCCCAACATGTACTGGCACGGCATGCTGCGCGGTCGGGCCTGAGTACGACCTCACCCACCGCTCCCGACACGGAGTGGAAATCAGCCCGGCGTCATCCCGACGCCGGGCTGTTTCGATTTTGTCGCGCGTTCAAGTTCGATGATGCGACGGCCGTTGCAGCTCGTTGCGACGTCCATGTTGGGTCGACCCCTGGTCATTGGCGTAACGGTTGGAAATGACGAAAGATCCAGAAGTGGCACGGTAGCTGCTCTTGCTCACTGTGACCTCACACGGAGCCCACACCAGGAGAAACATGGAGTCCTTCACCCCCATCGCATCCCTCATCGGCGGGATCCTCATCGGGATCAGCTCAGCGCTGCTGCTGATGTTCAACGGCCGCATCGCCGGCATCAGTGGCATCACCGGCGCCCTCATCGAGCCCTCCACCGGCGCAGGGGAGCGAGGCTGGCGTATCGCCTTCGTGCTCGGCCTCGTCGTGACGGGCTTCATCGCGGCCATCGTGAGCCCCACCGCCTTCGAGTCGACGATCGACCGTTCGACGGTCGCCATCGTGCTCGCGGGCCTCGCGGTCGGCTTCGGCACGCGCACGGGCAGCGGCTGCACCAGCGGTCACGGGGTGTGTGGTCTCGGCCGGCTCTCCGGTCGCTCCCTCGCCGCCGTTCTCACCTTCATCACCACCGGCGCCATCACCGTCTTCGTGGTCCGCACCGTGTTCGGAGGTTCGGTATGAACGAGCGCAAGCAAGTGGTCCTCGCCGGATTGTCCGGCGTCATCTTCAGCATCGGACTCGTGCTCGCTGGCATGACCCGTCCCGGCAAGGTCGTGGCCTTCCTCGACTTCTTCGGCGACTGGGACCCCAGCCTCGCCTTCGTGATGGGCGGCGCCGCGACGGTCTACCTCCTGACCTTCCAAGGCCTGGCCAAGAAGCGGGACACGCCACTCGTCGCGCCGGTCTTTCACCTGCCCACCCGTAAGGACATCGATGTGCCTCTCATCGTAGGCGGCGGTCTCTTCGGCATCGGCTGGGGCCTCGGTGGCTTCTGCCCCGGGCCGGCCCTGTCGTCGCTCGGCACCGGCTCCTTCGACGTCGCCACTTTCGTGGTCGCCATGTTCGCGGGCATGGGCCTGCGCTCGATCCTCAAGCGTCGCAGTGCCGTCCACGACGGCTCGACGCAAACCGCCTGAACACCGAACGCGAGAGAGAAACATGACGGCACTGACCAAGTACATGCCCATCTTCGAGGCGCTCCGCGGCTACAACCGCGAGGAAGCTCGCGCCGACATCCTCGCTGGCCTCACCACGGCCGTCATGCTCATCCCCCAGGCCATGGGCTATGCCATGTTGGCCGGCCTCGAGCCCATCTACGGCCTCTACGCCGCGGTATTGCCACTCATCGTCTACGGGTTCTTCGGCACCTCGCGTCAGCTCGCGGTCGGCCCGGTGGCCATGGTCTCGCTTCTCGTCGCCGCTGGCGTGGGCGCCATCGCCCAGGGCGGCACCGAGCAGTACATCGCGCTCGCCGTGCTTCTGGCCCTCATGGTCGGCGTCATCCAGCTCGTGATGGGGATCGGGCGGCTCGGCTTCTTGGTCAACTTCCTCTCTCACCCCGTCATCAGCGGCTTCACCTCTGCGGCGGCGCTCATCATCGGGCTATCCCAGCTCAAGCACCTGCTCGGCTTCAACATCCCGCGCTCGAGCTTCATCCACCAGACGCTCGGCTCGGCCATCGCCAACATCGACAAGACCCACTTCATCACCCTGGGCATCGGCGTTGCGAGCATCGCCATCCTCGTGGTGCTCAAGAAGGTGTCGCCCCGCTTCCCCCGTGCTCTGGCGGTGGTCGTCTTCGGCTCGGTCGCGGTCTGGGGTCTCGGCCTCCACGACGAGGGCGTGAAGATCGTCGGCGACGTTCCGGACGGTCTGCCGCCGCTCGCGCTGCCGTCGCTCGACTTCGCAGCCATGAAAGACCTGTTCCCCATCGCGATGGCCATCTCGCTGGTCGGCTTCATGGAGTCGATCGCCGTGGCCAAGAAGTACGCTCGCCAGGAGAAGTACGAAGTCGACGCCAACAAGGAGCTCGTGGGCCTCGGCCTCGCCAACATCGCTGGCGCCTTCACCAAGGCCTACCCCGTGACCGGTGGCTTCTCCCGCACCGCGGTCAACGCCCAAGCGGGCGCCAAGACCGGCGTCGCCAGCATCATCACCGCGGTCGTGGTCGGCGTGACGCTCCTCATGTTCACGGGCTGGTTCTACTACCTGCCCAAGGCCGTGCTCGCGGCCATCATCATGACCGCCGTCTTCGGCCTCATCGACGTGGCCGAGGTGAAGCACCTCTTCCACGTGAGCCGCAGCGAGCTCGCCATGCTCCTGCTCACCTTCGTCGCGACCCTCACGCTCGGGATCGAAGAGGGCATCGGCATCGGGGTGCTCGCGTCCGTGGCCATGCTGGTCTTCCGCACCACGCGGCCCCACGTGGCCATCCTCGGCCAACTGCCCGGCACCACGTCCTACCGCAACATCGATCGGTTCGAAGAGGCCAAGCTCGTTCCTGGTGTGCTCGCCGTGCGTCTCGATGCGCAGCTGTACTTCGGCAACGTCAACTTCCTGAAGGAGACCCTCGACCGACTCGAGAAAGAGCAGGCGACCACGGTGAAGTCGGTGGTCATCGACGCCTCGGGCATCAACCGCATCGACGCCTCGGGCGAGAGCGCCTTCCGCGAGGTCCAGTCGGGCTACGAGGAGCGCGGTATCGAGCTCCACTTCGCCAACGTGAAGGGGCCGGTGCGCGACCTGCTCAAGCGGTCGCACTTCTGGAACGACATGGGAGAGGCGCGGTTCCACCTCTCCGTGCACGACGCCGTGAACGCGGCCAAGGGGGCGCCCGTACCGCCGCACCCCACGTCGAAGCGACCGGAGGCGTCGAAGGCGCTCTCCGTCGCCGTCGCCCACTGATCGCAACATCGACAGAATTCTGAGGACATTCGTATGTGCACCGAGCTGAGCGAAGAAGACCAGCTACTCCCTGGAGGCGACCCCAGCCCCGCGGTGGTGCTCTTCTGGCACCCCGACGACCCACGCCACGAGGCGATGCGAGAGCGGTTCGCGGGTGTGACGTGGCCAAAGGGCTATCGGGTGCTGACCGTCTGTCTTGGGGACCGCAATCGACGACTGCAAGAGTGGTTCTCACTCGATGGCACGAGCGGCGTCGCCATTCTCGCGGACGGCGCCCTTCTCGCCATCGAAGACAGCTGCGACGAGGGCGCCTGCCGGCGCATCATCGACATGGCTGAAGCTTGCATCGTGTCCTTTCAGCAAGACCTCTGACCTAGAAGTGCGTTTCTCTGGCCAGCTTGGCCGATTACGCTGAACCGAGTCGTATGTCCCTGATCACCCGCCCAGACACCGAAGTCGACAATTTCCACGGCATCATCACGGTGTCGCCGCAGATGCGGTCGCTGTTCCGCATCATGGAGCGGGTGGCCAAGAGTGACGCCACCGTGCTGGTTCGAGGTGAGACGGGTACGGGCAAGGAGCTCGTGGCGGGCGCGCTGCATCGATTGAGTGACCGCCACGACCAAGCCTTCCACGCGGTCAACTGCGCCACCCTCAGCAGTGAGCTCCTGGCATCGGAGCTCTTTGGTCACGTGCGTGGTGCCTTCACGGGCGCCGTTCGTGATCGGAAGGGCCTCTTCGCCTCCGCGGATGGCGGCACCGTCTTCCTCGACGAGATCGCCGAGCTGCCCTTCGACATTCAGGCGCGTCTGCTCCGCGTGTTGCAAGAGAAGGCGTTCACGCCGCTCGGCACCACCGACACCGTGTCGGTCGACGTCCGCATCATCTCTGCCACCAACAAAGCGCTTCGCCGCCTGGTGGCGCAGAAGAAGTTCCGCGAAGACCTGATGTACCGCATTCGCGTCGTGCCGCTCTTCTTGCCGCGGCTCGCCGAGCGTGAGGGCGACATCGAAGTCCTCCTGTGGCACTTCATCGACGAGTTCAATCGCAAGGGTCTGCGCAACATCGAGACCGTGTCGTCGGCCACGATGGACGCGATGTTGGAGTACCGATGGCCCGGCAACGTTCGCGAGCTACGCAACGTGGTCGAGCACGCGTTTGCCGTGGGGGAGGGGCCCACGCTCGGTCTGGACGACCTCACGCCCGAGCTTCGTGGCGAGCCGCCCCCGCGAGACGGCGTGCCCGACGACCCGCGTGCAGCCGAACGCGCCCGCATCCTCGAGGCCCTGCGGCAAACGGGCGGGAAGAAGGGCCAGGCGGCCACCCTGCTCGGGATGAGCCGCAGCACCCTCTGGCGCAAGCTGCGCGAGTACCGCATCGCCTGAGCGACCGCGAGCTGCGACGGATGAAACATTCGTCGCACCGCTTTGCGTCCTTCCCTACGTAAGTCCCCAGAACTGCGCATGACGGTCGTTGGCACGACGACTGCAATGTTTCTAAGTGGGCAACGAAGGAGACGAACAAAGGACGCCAGTGATGCAGATTGAAACCTTTTACGACCCCGCAACCTTCACCCTCACCTTCGCCGTTTTCGACGAGAAGACCCGCGACGCGGTCATCATCGACCCCGTGCTCGACTTCGATCCCATCGGAGCCAAGACCTCGACCGAGTCCGTCGACAAGCTCATCGAGTTCGTGAAGGGCAAGGAGCTGAAGGTCCACTACGTACTCGAGACCCACGCGCACGCCGACCACCTCAGCGCGTCCCAGATCCTCAAGAAGGAGTTGGGGGCCAAGGTCGCGATCGGCCGAACCATCACCGAGGTTCAGAAGACCTTCGCCGGTCTCTTCGACATCGACTTCCCCACCGACGGGAGCCAGTTCGACCACCTCATCGACGATGGCGAGAAGATCGTCGCCGGCAGCCTCGAGGTCGAGGCCATCGCTACGCCCGGTCACACCCCGGCCTGCATGACCTTCAAGATCGACGACGCCATCTTCACCGGCGACGCCCTCTTCATGGACGACTACGGCACCGGTCGTTGCGACTTCCCTCGCGGTAGCGCCGACGAGCTCTACACGTCGATCCACGAGAGGCTCTACAACCTCCCCGACGACACGCGTGTCTTCGTGGGCCACGACTACCAGCCCGGGGGCCGCGAGGTCGCCTGGGAGACCACGATCGGCAAGTCGAAGAAGAACAACCCGCAGCTCAAGGGGGACACCGATCGCGCTACCTTCGTCGAGATGCGTGAGTCCCGTGATGCCACTCTGCGGGCCCCGCGCCTGCTCTTCCAGTCGGTGCAGGTCAACGCCAACGCAGGCGTTTTGCCCAAGCCCCACGAGAACGGCATGCGTTACTTGGTCACGCCGCTCAACTTGGGCGCGACCACCGACGACACCGGTCGTCCCGCCTGAAGCTCAGGTCTTCATGGCGACCTTCTCGCCCGCCACCTCGGCGCCGGCCTCCATGCAGAGCATGCGGACGCGCCCGGTGGCGGCGAGCTTGCCGTCTCCCCCCTCGATGCGTACTTCCCAAACGTGGGTGCGCCGACCGCGGGTCACCGGGGTCGCTCGTCCCACGAGCTTGCCGTCGCGAACGGCCCGTACGAACGAGGTGCTGTTCTCGAGACCGACGCAGCTCTGCCCGTAGGGCATGGCGTTCATGGCCGCTCCTACACTGGCCAGCGTCTCGATCATGGTCGCGTAGACCCCGCCGTGCACGAGGCCGTAGGGCTGGTGCAGGTCTTCGGTGACGTTGAGCTCGGCGACGACTTCGTCGTATTCGACCGAGGTGAACCGGAGGCCGATGAGCCGGTTGAAGCCACCGCGGCGGTCGTTGAGGGCTTCGGCGATCCCCTCGGGGAGGGGGGTGTCGGGGCGAGGCATAGCGGGTAGATAGTGGACCGGCCGCTCGGCGCAAGTGTCGGGGACGCCCGGTCGTGTTAGGGCAGGCGGGTGGAGCTCGTCGACAACAAGGCCATCGCGCGCGGCATGGTTCGCGTGCAATCGGGCGAAGATCTGATGGACGTGCTGCGTGCCCTCGCAGCCGCCGCGGGATGGGTCGAAGCCCACGTGACGGGCTCCGGCCTGCTCGATATGGTCGAGCTCAAGGGGGCGGGGCCGACCGAGACCTTCGAGCAGGCTGAGATCGTGGCCCTGTCGGGGCGTGTCGTGCGGCGTTCGGAGGGGATCGACATCGCGCTGCGGGCCATGGTGCTCGTGGAGGGCAACGTGCAAGCGGGGCGCATCGAAGGCGCCATGACCGGAGGGCTCACCCTCGTGGTGGATGCGGTCGTTGCGCCTTCGGCGAGTGCGTCGGTGGGTGTCGGGGCTCGACCCGTCACGCCGCGTCCCGTCCCTTCGCCGGGCACCCGCAAGCCGTCTTCGCCGGGCCGCCCGACGCCGGGGCCATCCAAGCCCTCGGCTCCGGCCCTTCCCAAGAAGCCGCTGTCTCCTCCCACCGCGCGTCGCACCCTCAACGACGTCGACGACGACGACGACGAGCATGAGAACCCGATCATCGACAACGGAGACGTTCTCATTCACCCCCAGCTCGGTCGCCTCCTCGTCGTGGGGGACGACTCATCGGGCGGCACCAAGGTTCGCGTCGACGGAGGAAAGATCAAAGTGCTCCGCCTCGAGGCCCTCGAGATCTCGAACGACGTAGAAGAGGACGAAGACGGGAACCGGACCTTCCAGATCGTCGGTCCCCGTCGCAAGCGCTCCCGCTTCTGAGCCTCCTCGGGCTGGCTTCCTCGGGGGCTGGCCTCCTCGGGCTGGCCTCAGCCGATGGCCTTGGCCAGGAAGGCGAGACCGCGCTCCCAGGCCTTGGTTGCGCTCTCCTCGTGGTAGACCTCGGGGCGCGCTGCGTTCATGAAGGCGTGCTGGGCGTCGTAGCGGTAGAGCTCGTGCTCGACGCCACCCTCTTTCAGCTTGGCCTCGAGGCCATCGACCGCTTCGGGGGTGCACCAGTCGTCCTGCTGAGCGAAGTGGAACTGCATCGGGATCCCGATGGTGGCCGGGTCGGCGAACTCCGCTGGCGGGATCCCGTAGAAGCAGAGTCCCGCGTCGGCGTCGGGGACGTGAACGGCAGACAGGATGGTCAGCGCCCCGCCCATGCAGTAGCCGTTGACTGCGACCTTGGCCGCGCCCTTGCTCTTGAGGTGCTGGATGCAGCCTCGCACGTCTTGGCTCGCGGCATCGCCGAAGTCGAGACCATCCATGAGATGGTTGGCCTCGTCGGCCGCGGTGGCCAGCTTGCCGCGGTAGAGGTCGGGAACGATGGCGAGGTAACCCTCCTTGGCGAAGCGGTCCGCGGTGGCCTTGATCTGGTCGTTCAGACCCCACCACTCCTGGATCACCACGATGCCGCCGCGTGGTGTGCCTTCGGGCTGGGCCAGGTAGCAAGGACAGGTCTTTCCGTCGGGTCGCTCGATGTTCGTCAGCTCGCTCATGGCCAAGGACCTAACGCGGAGCGGGCGCCGCGACCACGGCGAAGCGAATCGAAGGGGGCTGTGGTACACCCCGGCGCGCTGCCATGACCGAAGAAGCCTCCCGCGCGACCCGTCAGCTCCCGCTCATCATCGGCGGCCTCTGCGTGGCGGCCGGCATCCTCGTGGGCGTCTGGCCCGACGATGAGGACAGCGATGGGGGTGCACCCACCGCTGTACCTACGGCGACCGCAACGACCACGACGACGGCCGTCCCATCGTCGACCGCAGTGTTCGAGGAAGGACCCGTGCCAGACTACGTGGAGCCGGACCTCAGCGGCCCCGACGTGGGGGAGGTGGTGGTAGCAAACGCGGTCGACGCTGCGGGGCTCGCCGTGGTTGGCAACGAGCTCTGGTGGCTCTCGACCGAGGGGGCGACCCTCGCGCACAGTCGACTCGACGGGGGCGAGCCGACCATCGTCTTCACGCCCGAGGCCCCGGCCGCGGTCGGGGGCGCGCTCGCGGTGGGGAAGAAGTACATCTTCTTCAGCGTGCCCGAAGAGGGGGTCATCTACCGCGTCTCGCGCGAGCCGTCGGCCAAGCCCGAGGTCTTCGTCACCGCCTCTTCGCCCGAGCCCGTCGTGGTCGCGGGAGACGAGGTCTGGTGGGTCGACGGAGGGTCGGTTTGGCGCAGCCCCACCGAGGAGAGCAAGCCCAAGCGCACGGCCAAGCTCATGGGCTCGGTCACCAGCATGGCCGCACGCGCGGACGGCGTCGCGTGGCTCTCGGCCCCCATCGAGCCGAGTGACGGGCATACGCTCGCGGGCAACGTCAACGGCGTGAACCGAGCCGCCCAGCTCACCCCCGCCGAGCGCGACAGTCTCGTCGCCGCGGATGGTGTGATGTTCTGGGCCGAGACGCGGCCGACCGAAACGGGAGAGCACGGCCATCTGGTGCGCCGGCCCGACGATCAACGCCCCAGAACGCTGCGTGTCTCGGGTCTCATTTCGCACCTCGCCGTGGCGGGCGAGCGACTGATCTGGACCGAGATCTACGTCGAGAAGGAGACGTCACTCCTCTTCGCCTCCACCCTCGACGGCGAGGACGCCACCCGCCTCGGGCGCATCCCGGGCTTCGTGACGGCCATCACCGTGCACGAAGGCACCGTCTACTGGTCGGGCCCGCGAGGCATCGAGCGATTGCGCCTCGCGGAGGAGTGACGGGGAGCTTCGAAGGGCGGTCTCGACCCTCGACCTCGATCTCGGTCTCGATCTCGGTCTCGACCTCGACCTCGACCTCGAGCTCGGTCTCGACCTCGACCTCGACCTCGATCTCGAGAACCTCGAACCTCGAACCCGGAACCTCGAACCCGGAACCTCGAACCCGGAACCTCGACCTAGAGCCCCAGGTCCGACGCGCAGAGCGGGTCGCCGGGGGCACAGGGCGCGGCGTCGGGGACGGCAGCGGGCTGAGGCGTGACGGCCGGTCGGCGCCAGGGGCGAACCTGCGGCCGCACGGCGGGCGCCCGCGTGTCGTCGGAGGCGGGCGGCGCCTGTGCCGCCGGGGCCTCCGAGGTGATGGCCGACGCTTCGAGCTCCGCGAGGGCCTCGCGAGCCTTGGTGGCAGCGCGCTGATTGGCCTCGGCTTCGAGGCGAACCTCGGCGGCACGCTCGCGCGCCGTCTGAACTTCGTGCTTGAGGGCTTCGATGCGGGCGTCGCGCGCGCTGATCTCGGAGTACACGCCTGCGCCGCCGACGGTGAGGACCACGACCATGATGCCGAGGGCTGCGGAGAGTCGACCGCGGCGGTGCTCTCGAGCCTGGAAGGCGGCGAGCTCGGCGGCGCGGCGGGCTTCGACTTCGGCGCGAGCCCGAGCCGCACGCGCTTCACCATCGGCTCGAATACGAGCGATTTCAGCCACGACGTCGGGAGGGAGAGATGGGTGGTTCATGTCGTACGATTCCTGACGATCGCACGACTGTAAAGATCTGCTGAGGGCAGAATCTCGTCTTTCTTCGACGCGTGTCCTGCCCAAGTGGGTAGGGCGCGCTCAAGCGAGACCGCAGGCCCGCTTGCAGCGGGCGATGGTCTTCTGTGCGATCGCTCGGGCCCGATCCGCCGACCTGCGCAGAACCTGTTCTACTTCGTCGGGGTGTGCGAGCAGATGCTCGCGGCGTGCTCGGGCTGGAGCGAAGTGCGCCTCGATCTCTTGGGCCAAGCGCTGCTTGGCATGCCCGTACCCGAAGGGCTCTCCGTCGCGCTTTCCGGACCGGTACCAGCCGTCGAGCTCCTCGAGTCCCGCGTCGTCGACGAAGAGCTTCAGGAGCGCGAAGACGTTGCAGTCGTCGGGATTCAACGGCTCGCCGAGCGGGGTGGAGTCGGTGACCACGCGGCCCACGATCTTCTTCAGCTTCTTGCCCGTCTCGAAGAGGGGGATGGTGTTGCCGTAACTCGTGCTCATCTTCTCGCCGTCGGTCCCGGGGACCTTGGCGAACTTGGAGAGGCGCCACTCGGGTCGCACCAGGGCTTCGGCCCCGAAGGCTTCGTTGAAGTGCGTGCCCATGTCCTGGGCCATCTCCAAATGCTGGATCTGATCCTTACCCACGGGGACGAGGGTCGCGTCGTAGATGAGAATGTCGGAGGCCATGAGGACGGGGTACAGGAACAATCCGGCGTTGGGGGAGATGCCCTTGGCCACCTTGTCCTTGTAGGAGGTGGCGCGCTCGAGCAGACCCATGCCGGTCACCGTGGAGAGCAGCCAGGTGAGCTCGGTGACCTCCGGAACGTCGCTCTGACGAACCAGCGCCGCCTTGTCCGGGTCGACCCCGATGGCGAGATAGGTCGCCGCCAGCTCGAGCACGCTCGAGCGCAATGCTTCGGCATCGCGCAGGGTCGTGAGGGCGTGATAGTCGGCGATGAAGTAGAAGCACTCGCCCGGATATTCCTCCTGCAGCGCGACGAATTGCCGCATCGCGCCAAAGTAGTTTCCGAGGTGTTTCGTGCCCGAAGGCTGAATGCCGCTAAGCACTCGCGTCGGCCGGTCGTTCATGAGGGAAAGATGCCACGAACGGACAAGTGACGTGCAGGAAAGAGTACGGGCGCAGATGGGCTTGACGAGCTACCTTAAAGGTGTGAGCCATGACCGATCGAACGCCGAATCGAACAGGCTGCAGGATGCAGTCTCCGATTCGAGCGACGCCTCGGCTCCGCGACCTGCCACCCCCCATGCCGTCGTTGGTGACGGTGCGGTCACGTCGAGCGACGCGACCTTCGACAGCCCCAGCACGACGCGGGTGGCTTCGCTAGCCGTTCCTTACATCACGACCATCTCCTCGCCGCCGGCCCTCCTTGCTGAGCCCCATGCTGCGTGCCTCACGGCGCCTTCGCTCGAGCCGCCGGTCATCGAGGCGGTGCCGCCCACGGTGCGCATGGGGGCGACGCCCACGCCGGCGGCCGCCCCGGGCCGAGGACGGAGCCGGTTGGCGATCGCGTTGGCGACGCTATCGCTCATGCTCGCGACCGGGCTCGTGGGCGTGTTCGGCTACGGCTTCTACCGCTACCGTTCGCTGCTCGAGGTCACCCCCGTCGCCGAACCCGACGACGAACCCAAGACGCGCCGCGCCGTCGAGCGCGACGAGGACGAAGAGCGCGTCGACGGCGCCAGCCCCGAACCGTCCCCCGACGTGCCGCGCCGCACCGAGGTGCTGCGTGAGGGCGTGCTGAGCGTGGTCGACGTCGGGCTCGACGCACCGCCGCTCGACCAAGTCTTGCGCGAGCAGCGAGAGATCGCCGACGGCGAGGGACAGACGCTGGTGCTCATGCTCACCGGTCAGCGTTGTGAGCCCTGCCGCGGCTTCGACGACGCGCTCGCCGACGCGCGCATGCAGACGGCGCTCGCCTCGGTTCGCCTCGTGCGCGTCGACCTCAACGTCTTCGCCGAAGAGGTCGAGCGATTGGCGCTTCCGGCTCGCCTCTACCCTTCGTTTTTCCTCATCGGTCCCGACCTCAGGCCCACCGACGCCATCCACGGCGGGGAGTGGGATGCCGACGTGGCGGAGAACATGGCGCCGGTGCTCGGGGCGTTCGTGCAGGGGACCTACCTCGAGCGCCGTCACCCGGACTTCCCGCGGACCACCACCGCGACCCCGATGTGAGCGCTGAGGGTGCCTCCGGTCCCCGACCGGTGTAGCCTCTGCAGCGCGGCCGATGGCCGAGACAATACGATGACCTCGAGGTCGCCACGCTGGGGGTGGGGGGCGATCGTCGCGCTCGCGACGATGACGTCTAGCTATGCCTGGGCCGACGACCCGCCCCACGCCGACGACGGGACCGAAGACCCCGCCGAGAACCACGGGCCCAAGGCGGGAGACGACCCCCCGCAGCCCGTGCCGGACCCGGCGCCCGAGCCTGTACCTCCCATGCCCGGACCGGGCACGAACGTCGACGATGTACAGCGAGCCCTCGCGCTTCACGATGAAGCCAAGCATCTCTACGCGCGCGGACAGTACCCGGAGGCGATCGCCAAGCTCGAAGAGGCCGCGACGCTCGACCCGAACGCCATTCCCCTTCACTACAACCTCGGGCTCATCGAAGAGAAGATGGGTCACCTCGACCGCGCTTTGGTGCACTTCCGGCGCACCCTCGAGCTCGAGCAGAACCCTCGGGAGCGACAGCACCTGGCCAAGGTCATCAAGCGCATCGAAGGCGCGCGCGCGCTCGACGTGCTCGGGCATTCCCAGGGTGCGCGCCTCGACGGCGGGACGGGGCCTGCCCCATGGTCCGGGGATGTGAGACCCGAGAAGGGCGAGGCGCCCGGCCCGACCACGATCGAGATCGCGGCCTACGCCACCGCCGGCGGGGCCTTGCTCGCCTTCGCGACCGCCTCCGCGCTGCTGGTCCGCGCCGCCGATCTCGATCCGGGCGAGGACGCGCGCACCGGGGAGGGCATCACCATCGACCAGCTCGAAGCCGATGCGGCCGCGGCGCACCGGCACGCCATCGGAGCCGACGTCATGTTCGGGCTTGGCGCTGCGAGCGCCGTGTCGTCGCTCGTGCTCGTCATCGTGATCGGTACCGGCGCCGATCCAGGGGCGTCACCGCCTGAGGTCGCGCTCGATCTGGGGCTGTCGGGAGGCTCGTTCACGTGGCGCTTCTGAGCCCAGGCGTGCTCGCGAGGGGCCTGGTCGGTTGGAGCTCGCTCCTGGTGCTCGGCGCCTGCCACCTCGTCTTCGATGGAGACCTCGGTGTGGTGCGATGTGACCGTGATGGCGCGTGGGGCCCCCCGAGCTGTCCTGAGGGGCAGAGCTGTGTGGCCGGCGTCTGCACGCCCGTCGGTGCGCCGATGGGCGCTCCCTGCGAAGCCGACGAAGACTGCGAGGCGCCAGGCTTCTGCCTCGACCCCGCCGACTTCGGCTTCGACGGCGAAGCCCGATGCACCTCGGCTTGCTGCAGTGCTGGCGAGTGCGGTCGTGCGGACCTCGGCTTGGTGTGCTGGGTGCCTCCCGGCTCGGCGGGGGCGGTCTGCTGGCCTCACGAGCCCATCGGGCGGGCGACGCCGGGCGACGCGGCACGAGGGGAGGGGTGCGACCAGCATGCCGACTGTCGTTCCGGACGATGCACCGACGGCCGCTGCTTCGATACGTGCTGCTCGGATGCGGGGTGCGAGGGGCTCGAGGTGTGCCGCGCTGGCGCCGTTCCGGAGGAGGATGCTCCGGGTATGGACGTGGGCAGGGTGTGGCAGTGTGGCAAGCCGCCGACCGCGGGTGACGTCGACCAAGACTGCCTGGCCGACCAGAACTGCCGCAACAATCTCTGCGGGATCACCTCTATTCCTCCCGACATCGAAGAAGAGGTGTGCATCCGCCCGTGCTGCTCGTCACGCGAGTGTGGAGCCGTCGACTCCATGGGAGAGCTCTTCCCTCTGGCCTGCACCGTATCCCCGGAGGGCGTGCGGGGATGTAGCCTCGCTCTCCCGCCCAGCGCGAAGGGAGAGGTGGGGGCGCCCTGCGGCGACGACCTCGACTGTCGCAGCGGAATGTGTCTGTCGGATGACGAGGGAGACTTCTGCTCGGACCTCTGCTGCAAGGACGAGAGTTGCGGCGACGTCTCCGTCTTTGCGTGTCGTCCCGGTGAGGTTGCGGACACTTGGGCCTTGCGATGTGTGCGTAGGTAGCGGACGATACTGAGCGAGTCCGTGCGAAAGCCTGGGTCGAACGAACTTGAAGGGGATGCCCTCCGCAACCTCGGGGACGAGGTCTGTCCGGTTTGTCGACATCGTGCGCCCG
>JAUHZF010000589.1 GCA_030426145.1 Polyangia bacterium | reverse complement strand
GGGACCACATGTCGAGCTCGGTGCGGCCGCGGTGCCGGGCGTAGACGTAGGTCGCGAAGGTGTGGGCGCCGTCTTCGTCGGTGTGGTCGACGAAGAGGGGCGTCGCGATCGTCTGCTTCTGCGGCCCCTGGTAGCTGTAGTGGAAGAACGGGAAGAGGGTGGTGCTCGCCTCGTTGTCCGCCCACGAGTGGTAGAAGATCGGGAGCACGTTGAAGACCCCGCCGTCGCGGTTCTTCTCGGTCCAGACCGGGCCCCAGATGTCGTACTCCTGGTCGTTGGCTTCCTCGTAGCTGTAGTAGTGCAGCAGGGGAGGGATGACCTCGTACTCGCTCCGGTCGTTGCGACCGTAGAAGTAGAAGGGGGCCACGCCGTAGTCGATCTTGTCGGCCGTTCGACCATCGCAGCGCGGACCGCCGGTCCAGCTGCAGAAGACGGGGCCGTACATGCTGAACCCGTCGTGATCCGTGCGCGTGTTGAACGTGAGCAGCGGCGGAATGTGAAGGTACTCGCTGCCGCCTTCCCCGGAGCCCTCGAAGAAGAACGGCGCGACCCAGTTGTCGTGACCGGTGGGGCTCTCGCGATGCATCACGTTGCCCACCACCGTGGTGTAGGTGTCGTGATCGCGCAGATGCCAGAAGACGGGGAAGACGACGTCGGCGTCGTGATCCTTGCTTCGGCGATTGTAGTAGGTGAGGCCGAAGAGCGAGGCGCGGTCATCGCCCTCGCGACGCTCGAGCCAGAGCGGCGGGAACACCCCCTGGAACGAATAGTCGCCGCTGCGCTCCCGGTAGTAGAGGCCGTAGAACTCGCGCTCGGTGACCGCCTCGCGGCCCACCTCGACTTCGGCGTCGGGATCGAAGTCGCTCTCGAGCTGCTTCTTCAGCTTCTTGTCGACCTCGTTGGGATCCTCGGGCAGCTGCGCCTCTTCGGTGGGAAGGGTGGACCCTTCACCGCCCGATGCAGCGTGGGTCTCCGGTCCTTCGGGCTGCTGCGGTTGGGGCGTCGGCGGGCCACCGGGGAGGGCCGAGCCCGGGGTGCCGATCCCCTGGCCGGGGCCGCCGAGTCCGGGACCGATCTGAGCCTGAGCCATCGCGGCGCCGGCCCCCACGAGGAGGGTCGCCGAGAACCAGGCGAGCACCACGAGGGCCCGCCCGATGCCGCGAAGGAGGAGGGGCATCAGCCGTCCGTCTCCGCCCCGTCCTCGCTTCGAGGACGTGCGAGCATGGCTTCGATGCGGCCGACGAAGTCGTCGCCGAGGGTGAGGGATTCTTGTTCGCGGCGCGCGAGGTCCTTGACCGTGACGGTCTCCTTCGCGAGCTCGTCTTCGCCGATGAGGACGCAGAGGCGACTGTCGAAGCCGTTGGCCCGTCGCATCATGGCCCTCACGCTGAGGCCGCGGCCGTCGACCTCGCAGTAGTGACCCGCCTTGCGTAGGCGGTGGGCGAGCTGCAGGGCTAGGCCTTGCGCCTCGGGCATCATGGGCGCGAAGTAGCAGGCCGGCTTCGGCACCTCGGCTGGCGACTGCACGAGGCTGAGGATGCGCTCGAGGCCCATGGCGAAGCCGATGGCGGGCACCGGCTTCTTGTGGCCGAGGCTCTCCACCATCTTGTCGTAGCGGCCGCCGCCCACGAGCGTGCTCTGGGCGCCGAGGGCGTCGGACGTGGTCTTCAGCTCGAAGAGGGTGCGGGTGTAGTAGTCGAGGCCCCGCACGAGCTTGTGGTCGACGATGTAGTCGATGCCGAGCGCGTCGAGGTGGCGGCGAAGTCCATCGAAGTGGGCGCGATCGGCGTCGTCGAGGATGTCGAGCACGCTGGGCGCGTCTTCGGCGAGGGCCTGGTCGGCCTTCGACTTCGAGTCGAGGATACGCAGGGGGTTGGTTTCGACCCGTCGCTGGGATTCTTCGCTCAGCTGGTCCTTGAGGGGGAGGAAGTGCTTCACGAGCGCGTCGCGGTAGCGTTCGCGCGTGTCGCCAGACCCCAGCGAGTTGATGTGAATGCTGTATCCGTCCACGCCGACCGCCTCGATGACGTCGGCGCAGAGGGCGATGATCTCGGCGTCACACACGGGTCCCTCGTCGCCGTAGATCTCGCAGCCAGCCTGGTGGAACTGCCGGTACCGGCCCTTCGCGGGCCGCTCGGCGCGGAACATGGGGCCGATGTAGTACCAGCGCGTGACCGGCTCGCGGCCGCTGACCGAATTCTGCACGTAGGCGCGCGCGGCGCCCGCCGTGCCTTCGGGCCGGACCGTGAGGTGGTCGCTGTGACGCTCGAAGGAATACATCTCCTTCTCTACAACGTCGGTGCCCTCCCCAATTTCTCGCACGAAGAGCTGTGTGGCCTCGAGAAGTGGCGTTCGGGCTTCGCCAAACCCGTAACGTTCCGCAATTTCACGGAAACACGTCTCGAGCCACTGCCAATCCCACGACTCGGGAGGCAGGATGTCTTTCATCCCGCGGACGGCACGTAGCTCCATGGTCCGCCGGCTTATGATAGGGGCACGCTGTGGGGTCAAGCCCGCAGCATCCCCGCGGCCGTGTGGCCGCGATCGACCTCGGCAAAGCGCGGGTGGGCATCGCGGTCAGCGACGAGCTCAACCTGCTGGCCCACCCTCGCCCGGCGCTCGAAGGCCGTAGTCTCAAGCGGTTGGTGGCGCAGCTGGCCGAGCTGGCCGATGAGGACAGCATCGTGCGCTTTCTGGTGGGCCTGCCGCTGTCGATGTCGGGGGAGGCCGGTGTGGCGGCGCAACGGGCCATGCGTTTCTGCCAGAAGCTCGCAGACGCCACGGGGCGCGAGGTCGAGCTGGTGGACGAGCGTCTGACCACGGTGCAGGCGTCCAGGGCCCTCGAGGAAGCCGGGGTCGCCAAGCGGGAGCGCCAGGCGCACATCGACGGCGCCGCGGCGGCCATCATGCTCCAACGGTGGCTCGACGAGCACCGGCCCAAGACCGACAATGGGTCATGACCTACTCGGTGGTGGCGGCCACGGCTGACGGCGAGGTCGGCGGCGCGTCGGCCTCGTGCATCAGCGGCTTCTCGGTCGGCATCATCTACGGGGCGGTGCCCGGGGTGGGGGTCGTGCACGCCCAAGCGCGCCTCAACCAAGACGCTCGGGATGAAGCGGTGAGCCGGCTCGGCATGGGGCAAGACCCCGCGACGATCATCGCCGCCATCACCGACCCTGGCTTCGACACCTCGTTCGCCCGGCGCCAGTTCCTCATCGCGACCCCCGAAACGACGGCGGTCTTCACGGGTGACCAGGCGCAGAGCTACGCCGGCCATCGCCGCGGTGTCGTCGACGGCATCCAGTACGGCCTGGCTGGCAACATCCTCACGGGAGCGCCGGTGCTCGACCGGGCGGAAGCCGCCTTCACGAGCGGAGGATGCGACCTCGCCGAACGCTTCGTGCTCGCCCTCGAAGCCGGTGCGGAGAACGGCGAAGGCGACAGCCGCTGCACCCCAGACCGCCCCGCCACCTCGGCCTACCTGCGCATCGAGAGCAGCGCAGGTGCCCCACGCATCGAGCTCGAGGTCGTCGACAGCGTCGACCCCCTCGGCGAGCTCCGCACCCAATACGATGCATGGCGCGCCCAGCACCCCTGTCCCGAGCCACCCGGCGAAGGAGGCGCTGGCGGTGCGCCGACCGAGGGTGGCGGCGGCAGCGCGTCGAGCACGACGCTCGACGATACACCGACGACAGAG
>JAUHZF010000588.1 GCA_030426145.1 Polyangia bacterium | reverse complement strand
GGTTCGGGTTGCTGCCCGCGAAGTAGACGTAGGCGATGCGCTCCCCGTTGGGGCCAGGGCTCGGCACGTTCGACCACTCGCCCTTCTGGAACTCCTGGCTCGACGGCCAGACGAGCTCGCCCTCGACGATGCCGCCGAGGATGGGGTTGCCGCCGCCGGGGGGAGGAGGGTTGCCGAGGCTCTCCGCACATTGCGGCGTGAGCACGGGGTCGAGGTAGGTCGTGACCGTGTCGACCGGCACGTCGACGAAAGTGATGGGGCTGTGACAATTCGCCGCCACCGTCACCGTCACCGGCGCGTTGAGGCTGGCGTCGGTGAGCTGCGCGACGCCGGTGGCGTCGGTCTGACTCTGGAGGGCGGTGTTGATGTCACCACCCACGACGACGTGGGCACCGGGGATGGGGTCGCCGGTGAAGTTGTCGAAGGCGAGCACGCGCAGCTGTCCCGCGATGGGATCGCCCCCGAGTCCGCCCTTGAAGCCATCATCGCTGTCGGAATAGGTGTAGGCATCGAGGGCCGACGCGACCCCGTTCGACGACGTCTCGACGCTGATCTGCTTGGTGCCGGGGGTGCCCTTCGGAACGGTGCAGGTGAGCTCGTCGGGGCCGAGCACCTGGAAGGTGGTGCACGGCACGTTGTCGACCCGGGCCTCGACGATGTCTTGGTCCCACTGGTTGCCGGTGCCGTGGAAGGTGACCACGGTGCCGCCCGCGACCGGGCCGTTGTCGGGCTCGGCGTAGAGCGGATCGAAGGTAAAACCGGCGAGCAGGGTGCGCCGCGTGGACGCGTCGTCGCCGTTCTGGGTCGTGAGATCGACCGTGCCGGGAGGATGAGGCGGGCTGACGACCTGGAGGGTCGTGGGATCGATCGCGACCACGTCGGTGGCCTCGACCTCGCCGAACCACACCCGGACCTCGGGCGAGAAGCCCTTGCCCGAGACGATGACCCGCGTCTCACCACGGAACGAGCCGTGAGGCGGGTCGGCGTTGAACACGGCGTGGGGGTCGTTCGTGTCGGGTCCGGTCGTGACGGTCACGCCGCTGGTGACGTTGGTCGTCTCGAGGATCCCGCCGCCCGCGCCGCCTTCACCGTCGGTGCGCCGGCCGATCCCGGTAGGAGCGTTGGCGATGCAAGCACCGAGGACCGCCGTCATCAGCACGGCCCCCCATCGCCCGACCTCCAGCTGACCGCGTGGTCGCCTAAGCATGGGCCCTAGCCTACGACGAAATGCTGTCTCGGGCACGCGCGGGGGCGTTCGAGAACGTGGTCGCGAAGTTTCGCCGATGCCCTCACGTGACCAAACGGAGGTGACCCGCGTGTGGCGCCACGGGCCGCGGGGCCGGGGTGTCGTCGTTGCTAGGGGGGGCACCGAGGTCGAGACCGGTGATGCCCAGACGAATGGCCACCTTGAGGGCGGCCCGGCGTCGGTCGAAGCCCTGCGCCGGCACGCGGTCCTGTGCCCCGGCCGCCGTGGCGCCCACGCACGACGGGCAGCCGTGGCTGCAACTGCAGCCGGCGATGAGCTTGCACGCGTCGCGGATGAGCTCAGGCGCCCGCTCGTAGATGCGTTCGGCGAGGCCGACCCCGCCCGGTACGTTGTCGTAGAGGTAGGCCGTGGCGCTGAACGCCTCCTTGTAAGGAGCGTCTCCCTCTTCTTCGTCGGGGCTGGCATCCTCGATCGCGCGCGCCAGGTCACGTGGATCGCACATCAGCGCGAGGGTGGCGGTCAGCTCCAGCGCGTGGGCCAGGCCCCGCAGGCCCTCGACAGCCTCGGACCGCCCCATGGCGGAGCAGAAGGCGGAGGGGAGGGTGAGGTAGAAGGAGGTGGTGTGCAGGTCGACCTCGGGCAAGCGAACCTCGCCGTAGCCCGCGTTCTCGTGGGTATGGAACTTGATCTTCTTGTAGCCCACCACCTTCTCGGTGACGCAAACGTCACCCCATCCGGCATGGCCCAGGCGTTCCTGGTCGAGCGTCGACGGCTCGTCCTCATCGTCGGCGTTGGGGGGCCATTGGTGTCGGGGGTCGAGGTCGAGCCAGGCACCGGCCTCGTCTTCGATGACGCGCACCTTCACGTGTCGCATGGCGGTGGTGAAGTAGTCGGGCTGGACGAACCGGACGTAGGCCTTGTGGTTCTCGTGGTCGAGCTCTTCGACTTGGTACTGGCGGCCATCGTGCTGGTAGATGGCCTGCTCGTGGAGCATGGTCGGCGTGGCGTGCCAGTCGAGCTCGGCGATGGTCTCTTCGGTGTCGACGTCGATGATGACGGTGTTGTCCCAGCCGATGCTGCGTAGGCTCACCTGGTTGGCGGGGAAGGCATCGGCCGCCCAGTGGAAACGATCGCGGCCCCGATGCAAGACCCCGTGCTCTTCGAGGAATCCGAGGGCTGCCTCGGTGTCGGGGGCGGGCAGGGTTCCGAAGGCTTCGCCACTGCGGAAGGGCAGCTCGAAGGCCGCGCACTTGAGGTGCTGAACGGCGATCTCGACGTTCTCGGGCTCGATGCGAGCGTGTTCGGCACCGCCTTCGAAGAGCAGGCGGGGGTGCTGCGCCACGTACTGGTCGATGGGGGACGAGTTGCTGATGAGGACCGCGATGGAGCCTTCGTTGCGGCGTCCGGCGCGGCCGAAGCGCTGCCACGTCTCGGCGAGCGAGCCGGGGTAGCCCGCGCAGACCACGGCATCGAGGTCGCCGATGTCGATGCCGAGCTCGAGCGCACTCGTGGCGACCACGCAGAGGATCTCTCCCTCGCGCAGACCGCGTTCGACGCGGCGGCGCTGATCGGGGAGGTAGCCACTTCGATAGGCGACGATGGCGTCGCGAATGGCCGCCTGATCGTGGAAGCGATCGCGCAGGTATTTGAGCATGATCTCCACCGCGTTGCGCGACTGCCCGAAGAGGATGGTGGGGACCCGGGCGCGAATGAGGTCGCTGGCCAGGTAGACCGCGCGCTTGAGGTAGCTCGCGCGGATCCCGAGCTCGGCGTTCACGACCGGCGGGTTGTAGATGTAGATCTGCCGCTCGCCCCGCGGCGCCGTGGATCGGTCGATGACCGCCACCTCCTTGGGCGAGACACCGAGCAGTCGGGACGCGTGCTCGGCGGGGTTGCCGATGGTGGCCGTGGCCCCGATGAAACAAGGGTCGGCGCCATGAAAGCGCGCCACGCGGCGAAGCCGACTGAGCACGTTGCCCACGTGTGAACCGAAGACGCCGCGGTAGGTGTGCAGCTCGTCGAGCACCACGTAGCGCAGGTTCTGGAACACGCGCGCCCACGACGCGTGCTGGGGCAGGATGCCGGCGTGCAGCATGTCGGGGTTGGTCATGACGATCTGCCCGCGTTGTCGCGCTGCGCGCCGCGCGTCGCCCGGGGTGTCGCCGTCGTACACGATGGCGCCCACCGGTAGATCCGCGTCGGCCACGAGCTTGTGGATGCCCTGCTCCTGGTCGCGCGAGAGCGCCTTGGTGGGGTAGAGGTAGAGGGCCGTCGCCCCCGGCTCCCGGCACATCGAATCGAGCACGGGGAGGTGGAAGCAGAGGCTCTTCCCGCTCGCGGTTGGGGTGGCGATGATGGTGTGGCGGCCACTGCGGGCGGCGTCGATGGCTTCGCGCTGGTGGGTGTACAGCTGCTCGATGCCTCGCTCGCGGAGCGCTCCGGTGAGCCGGGGGTCGAGGGTCGAAGGGAAGTCGGAGAAGGTAGGCGGCTCCGACGG